>NZ_JBXAFX010000004.1:0-244232 GCF_058793515.1 Novosphingobium sp. GW835-FHT14H07 | reverse complement strand
TCATAGCTTCAATCCGAATGCTCACGCGCCGAACCGCAAGATATTGCTGGAATTGAGAAACTTCTGAATCAGGCACTAAGATCCGCGCAGCGTATGGCCTGTTACCGTGCCCTTGCTTGGGTTCAGGATGAAACCGCCGCGCGCGCGCCTGACTCGTTTGCCCTCGACGGAAAAGAGCGGTGCGATCGGCAGGTCCGCCGCATCGAGCGACATCAGCGACGAATAGCCGGCGGTGCTGCCATCGAGCGACTTGTCCCAGTCATACTGAAGTTCGACGCCCGGCGATGGCTGCCACAACACCGTCGCCCGCACGGCCTTGCGATCGGTGCGATGCCAGTTTGCCTGACCGGGCAACGGATTGACGACCCAGCCGTCGTTTTTGTCGACCGACGCGGTGAGGCTTGTGCTGATGTTGTGCCGACTTGGCAGTTCCACGCGTATCGAAGCTTCCCGGCCGGAAAAGCTGCTGACCCCCAACTTTGCTTCGACGGCAAATTCGCCGGTGGGCTTTCTGGTGATGATGTTGATTGCGCCGCCGATGGAATTTCGGCCAAACATGGTGCCTTGGGGACCGCGCAGGATCTCCACCCGTTCTACGTCGAGCGAATAGGCGCCGAGGCCCTGGACACGGCCCAGATAGACGCCGTTTAAATAGACCCCGACGGTAGGATCGCGGGTGATCTGCGTTGCGTCGGTCGGAACCAGCCCTCGCATACCCACCGTCAGGGCGGATGATCGGCCAAGGTAGGGCACGACGCGCAGCGCAGGCACGTTGCCTGCTCCCAAATCTCCGATTGACCGGATATTGTAGCCATCCAGTTCCTCATTGCCGAGCGCGACGATGGAAGCGGAAGCTTGTTGAAGCGACGATTCCAGCTTGTCACCTGTCACGATGATGTCGTGGGCGACTGCGCAAGCTGGCAGGGACGCAGGCTTGCGCGCGCGCACATCAGACGAACCGCACGGGTTTGATGCAGGAGATTTTGTGCCGGAATCGATGCGCGGCGCGCGGCGCGCGAACGCATTCGTTTTTGCCGGTGTCCTGACAATGGCAACAGTGCCCGAACCAAAGCGCCTTGCCATGAGGTCGGAGCCGCGCAGGATGACCTCGATCGCGCGTTCGGGAGTCATCGTCCCTTTGATGCCTTTGCTCCTCACCCCGGCAACGTCATCGGCTTTATACAGGACTTGATACGTGGTCAGCCGGGCATATGCGTCCAGCACATCGGCCAATCGCCCTGCGGGAATATCGAAGGCGATTTCGCGCGCGCTGGCTGGCTGCGCCATTGCCGCCGCCAGAAGCGCACCGCCAAGTGCTTGAGCCAAACGTATTGGCATCGCCGATCCTGTCCCCTCGACCGCCCTTTTAGCATGGCGGCTGACTCCTTCAGGCCTAGAGTAAGGAACAGGCGCTAGCGAGAGGAGATTCTGATCTCGCTTCCGGCGGCATCCACGCGGAAGCCATATGCCGAGCGGAGAATGTCAACGAACTGGCCTTCGTTGGCGAGATTGAACGAGCCGCCGATTCTGGTGTCACCGACCCCGGCGTCTGCGATGATGATCTTGCGCTCGTTATAGCGGTTGAAGGCTGCGGCCGCTTCGCGGATTGGCGTATCGGCAAAAACGAGCATACCGCTTCGCCAACTGAGCCTGCGCTCCAGAACGTCAGGTGCAACGGTTGTCACAAGGGCTGATGAAGCGCTCAGAACCGCCGTCTGTCCCCGGATCAGCATGATCCCGTCCCCTTCACCGGTCCGAACCTTTCCTTCCAGAACAGTCACGACCGTCCTGTCGCCTTGCTTTTCGACCGAGAATCGGGTGCCCACAACGGTTATCGACTGATCGCCGGAATGAACGACGAAAGGCCGGTTCGTATCGTGCGCCACGTTGAAGAAGGCCTCGCCCGACTTGAGCCAGAGCACGCGCTGGTCATGCGTTTCCTCAAACCGCACCGCAGTTGCCGAATTCAACGTCAACTGCGAGTTATCCGGCAGCACCGCAGTGCTGATTCCGCCGAAATTCGTCGCATATTCCACCGATTTCGGCTGTGCGCCGGGGAAAATGCGATCGATCCCGTAATAGCTGCCGAAAATGCCAAGCGCGAAGATGACGCTGGCTGCGATCTTCCACCAGACGATGCGCGGCCCGGATGGGCGGGACGAGTCGTGGGCATCGGAATCGGCCTGATGATCGTCCAGAAGCCGGTCGATCTTTGCGGCACCGAATTCGAGCCGCCAGAACGCAGCCCGATGCGACATCGACTGGGTGAGCCAAAGGTCGAGTTCCTGCTGGTCGGCACCCGACCAGTCGCCTTCCATCCTGCGGACCAGAAAGTCCGCCGCCTGTGCCTCGATCTGATCCGCGCTGCCGGTCACGGTTTTGCCTTCCTGAACTTCGCCACCGAGGTCGGGCGCTGAATCCTGCCGTTACCACCCAGCAGGAAATCCACCAGCGCCCGCATTCCGAACATCGTCTGATGATGCACGGAATCTATGCCCACGCCCATCTGCGCGGCAACTTCCTTTGCCGAAAAGCCTTCAACCTTTCGCAGCCTGATCACCTCGCGGCAACGTTCCGGCAAGGCCTTCATGCCTTCTTCGAAGCGCGACAATTCCTGACGCGCCTCGAAGAAGCGTTCGGGCGTCAGTTCGTCGAAACCAAGGGATTCTTCAGCGATTCCGTCCATCCCCGCGTCTGTGTGTTCCGGGCGGCGCTGCCGCCACCTGTCGGCCAAAGCGTTGCGTGCAATTGCGAACAGATAGGCTTTCACGTTTGCCGGTTGCGCTTCGCAGGCCTTGGCGAGAATCTTTTCGTAAATGTCCTGCCTGATGTCCGAAACTTCATGCGGATCGGGCCATTGCCGGGCGATGAAACGGTTCAGCGAAGGCTCCAGCGGCAGAACATGGTCCATGAACCATCGCCTGAGCCAGACTTCATCGACTGTCGCAGTCATCTCGCGTCCCTTGCAACAGGGCTGGGCCGTCCCATTTGCGGGCATGGTCTATGAACATGTGCGGTTCGGCAATCGTTTTGCCGCAACTGCGCGACGATATTCCCGACCGGCGTCGGCAATATCCTTCCTGAACTTCGGCAAGGCGGACAATCGCGAGAACACCGCCGCAGCCATCACTCGTCCGTTTTCGACATCGCTAAGCCAGTGCACATTGCACACCATGCGGCTTTCTCCGAACTCCATGCCCCGCCGGATCAGCGCCGAAGACCTGTCCGGCGCGACCGAGGCCAGAAGCATTCCCCAACCGAAGCCGACCGCGCTGTGGCCGGATGGGTAGGAGCCGTCATGCCGCAGCACATTGTCGTATTCGGGGGTGCACATCGGCTGTTCGTTGGCCATGAAGGGCCGCTGGCGCTGGAACATCCGTTTGGTCGGGGCGGTCGAAAGACCGAAGTCGAGCAGGGTCTTCTGAAGCATAGTGTGGAGCTTCGGGGTCGAAGACGGGCTGATCTCGATCCCCATCGTGCAGTCGAAAGCCTGAACCGCATTCGGGAAATCCAGCCTCGCATCGGCCACCGCCTGATCCCAGCGCGAGCTGTTGCGAAGCAGCAGGCTTTGCGCACTGGCTTCCTGATCGCGTGCTTCGGCGGCCGATCCCGCCGCCGGAGGGGCCTTGAGGATATCAAGGCTGTTGGGCATTTCATCCTTTTGAAGGTAGCCAGAGACGGCTGGCAAACTGAACGTCTTCTGCTGCACGCCGGATGATGCCGTGAGGATGCCGGGTGTTACCACACCGAGCAGCCCCGCCAGCACGATTGGCATGATCATCGATGTTTTTCCGCCAGCCATCCCGGTTTCCCTTCAACTTCCCTTGATGATCAGAACTTCATGCGGGCTTCGACGCCCCATGTGCGCTGTTCGTTGAACATGCCATAAGTGTTGCGGCCAGTGATCGTGACGTCGAACAACTGGTATTTGTTGTCGAACAGGTTCTTGCCCCATACCGAGAGTTCCACGTCGCCGCCGCCCACGGGGATATCGCCCAGCGACAGCCGCGCGTTGGTCAGCACGGTTGCGCTCGCCTTGGTATTGTCGATCGAGGGCGTGTTGGCTGAATAGTAATTACCGGCGCTATTGAAATCGACATGTGCACGCAACTGGCCAAAGCTGAACTTCGGAAAATCGTAGTCCAGATTGACGGTAAACGCATGGACAGGGGTGTAGGCCGACCGGGTGAATTCCACGAGGTTCGTGAAAGGATTGACCAAGGGTATCCTCGGCGCATCTGTATACACATAGTTCAGGGCGGCCGTGAAACCGCGGAAAGGCGCGACTGTAACGTCAGCCTCGATGCCCTTGATCTTGCGCTTTTCCGGCGCATTGCGCGTTTCGGAGTTCGACGGGAAAAGCGGGTTGGTGAAATCAACCTGCTGATCGTTCAGGGTGCTTTGGTAGGCGGCGACGTTCACGCGCAGGCGGCGATCCAGCAGGTCGCTTTTCAGCCCCACTTCCCACGAGGTCAGCTCTTCTTCGCCGAACGGTGTCAGCGCGACCGAGCGAACGTTGGCACCGCCCGCGCGATAGGCCCGGCCCCACTTGACATAGCCGTTGATTGCCCTGCTGAAATCATAGGAAACGACTGCCGATGGGTCCACGCGCTTCGAACGGAAGCGGAAGGTCAGGTTCGGATCGACGCCGCGAAGGGCGGTCAGGCGGCCAGACTTCTTGTCATCGGTCCAGCGTGCACCAACCGTCAGGTGCAGCCCCTCATCCCCCATCGGTGACCACGTTGCCTGGCCGAACAGAGCTGTCGAACGGACATTGGCTTCGGACGCGCGATCAGGCACGGCAGCGCCGGCATCCGCCGTAGGTGTCGGAAACAGGTTCACGCCGGAAACAGTCGAGTTCAGCGTGCCCGACGCGAATGAAGTCGCCGTGTCGCGGCCATGTTCTTCGAAGTAGTAGAACCCTGCGACATATTTGAAGTTTTCAAGATCGCCGATCAGTTGCAGTTCTTCGCTGAACTGGTGTTGCTTGACGTTGGCATAGCTAAGCCGCCCGAAACGCCGGTTCGGACCCCAGGATATCAGGCCACCGTTATCCTGTTCCCACTGGGTCGAATCCAGCTTGCGCCAACTGGTCAGCGACCGGATGGTGAGGCTGTCGGAAGCCTCGAAATTGGCGATCACATTGTGCCCTTGCGCCTTCTGCGGGTTTTCGTAGTTCGGCAGGCCAATAGGCGCGACATCCACGCGGCTTGACGGGTTCAACGTGATGAAGGTCGGCACGACGGCAGGAGCCTGCTGGGTCGCGAACATGTAGTAATAGTTGCCGGTCGAATTATCGCGCGAGTAATCGTAGCTATACTGGATCGAGAAGGTGTCGCTTACGTCCCACAGCGCGGTTGCTTTCACGCCATATTTCTCGACCGCGCCGTAATCCTCGGCGCCTTGCAGCGGGTTGCGAACAAAGCCATCGCGCTTGTCGAAGAGGCCATCCACCTTGACGCTGATCCCGCCGACCCTGGGCAGGTTGAGATGCCCTGCAAAGGTGCGCCCCGCGAAGTTCCCCACCCCGGCCCGCAGCTCGACGCCCAGTTCGCCGGTTGGTTTGCGCGATACGACGCTGACGGCGCCGCCGATGGTGTTGCGTCCGAACAGCGTGCCCTGCGGCCCGCGCAGGACTTCGATCCGTTCGACATCGGCCAGATCCATGCCAAGGCCGGAAACGCGCCCAAGATAAACGCCATCGATATAGATGCCGACGGTCGGATCGCGGCTGACCTGGGTGACATCGGCCGGCACCAGCCCGCGCATACCGATCGATACCGCCGAAGTGCGCCCGATGAACGGCGCCACGCGCAGCGACGGGACCGCGCCGGTGAACATGTCATTCATCGAATTGATGCCCTGCTTCTCCAGCGCGTCGGAGTTCAGCGCAAGAATCGAGATCGGCGTGTCCTGCAAATTCTCGGCACGCTTCTGGGCGGTCACGATGATTTCCTGAATCCCGCCGTTGTCGGCTTCGGCCTCCTGCGCGTAGGCCGTGCTGGACATCGCGCTGATCGCGCAGCTTGAAATCAGGGCAAATGTCAGTCGCTTCATTTTGTTTCCTCTCCCGCCGAAAAATGGCTTCCACAAAGCGAAGACGGGGGAGGCGAAAAAATCTGTATGTCCCTCACGGCACCGAAGGCGAAAGATAGTCGCCCGCCAAAAGCCCCCACGATAAATGGGGTCTCCGAACATTGGGTCTTTGGCGGGGAATGCGATCGAGTGAGCCTAAGCTCAATGCTGCCCGAGCCCCGCGCTGATTGTCAGACACTCCAAGCTCCGATGGCACGGACTGCCGACATTCATCCACCCCAATATACTGACGCGATTATCGACAGGATGGGATCGATCTCAATCCCATCAATACCTTTGCTTTTGGTGTTGTGCCCTGCTTGGAATCGATCACGTCAATCAACTCTCCGACATCAAGCCCTCACGCGCACGCGCTGACGCAGACGCTCGTAGAGCGGTAGTTCGGCTTCGTGGGCGATCTCGACCGTCACCGCGAAGGACTGTTGACCCTCATCGCCAGCCCAACCGCCGGAGCAGCGTACGACAAGATAATAATTGTCGCCAAAGCCCCGGATATTGCGGGAGAAACTGACGCTGGCGGTCTGAAGGCTCGACTTTTCCCTTATGGTCGAACTGGGAAGCAGCTTGCAGTTGTACCGGGCCGCCATATCCGGAAACGGCCCCTCATCGACGGTCCGCTTGCGGAAATGTTCGAAGATCATATCCGGCTCGCAACCTCTGATCAGCCGGACCCCCATGGACACACCATTATAGTCGAGGCGGCTGTGCCTTACCGGCGGATCATAAGCGAGGCTGACACGGATGGTACGCCGTCCGCGTTCGGTCTGGAACAGTTCGGGGATCGGGATCTGATACACCGCGAAATGGTCGATCGCGAGGTCATCCTCGGCATAGAGAATGACGCGGGAGTCGTCCGAAAATGCCGCGCGTTCGGCATCCACCAGGCCATGGCCACAGAGCGCCCGCTCGGCCGCATCGCCCAGAAGTGCAAGGCGACGCGTCGCTTCAGGCGGCGTTACCGAACTGGACGCCAGCAGCGCGCGTACGAGGTTCGCTGATGCCTCGGGGAAACGCGCGAGGATCTGGCTGGCCTTGAACGCCACCAGTGGTGCCGCATGGGACGTGCCCGAACGCGCCGCGAACAATCGATCGACCGGCCGGAAATGGAGCGACATGACCCCGGCTTCCGGGCGCACCTCACCGCCCTGCAGCGCGGCAGTCGGCCCGTCGTAGATCAGCGTCCCGCCGACGTCGGTGAAGTCCGGCTTGATCGCGCCGCGCACACCCGGACCGGCGCGCGAGAAAGGCGCAGGCTCCAGTGCTTCGGTAATCGGCCGAACTCCGACATTGTCAGCCGCCCGCGCGCTCAGGCCGTTGCCATGCGCGACCGCGCCTACCGTCACGATGTTCATGCCGCCCGCAGGTTCGCACAGGCGGTTCTCAGGCTCCAGGAGGTAGCCTGGATAATCGGTTACGGCTTCCTCGACGCGCATTCCGCGTCGCGGCTGACGATTGCCGGCCGCCACGATGATGACCACGTCCAGTTCACGCACCAGTTCGTCGAGTGTCTGCGCCCAGGGGCCGACCTTGCCGCCTTCGATGACCTTGGTCCGGTCCCCCAGCGAGATGACGAAGATCCGGCAACCGAACTGCTCATGAAGTCCGGTAATTGCTTCACGCATCAATTTGGGCGTGAGGCGCCGGTTGGGGAAATTGCCGGTGTGGTCGATCACCTTGGCCGAACAGAGGCGGGCGCGCCGGACGAGTTCGCCTGCGCCAAGCTGGGCGCGCAGGTCGCCGAACGTGGCGATGCCGCCGACAAACGTCCCATGACCATGATCGTCGGCTGTGCCGAGTGTTTCGGGAATGGCGATCGACCCGACAATGATGTCCTCGATCAGCGGATGGTCGTTGATCCCGCTGTCGATGATTCCGATGAGCGGCGCATCCTCATCCAGATCTTCCAGGTCGGGCAGATCACCAAGCGCATCGTCGATATGCTGCGCGGCAAGCAGATCGGGTTCGGGCGGCAGATCGATTTCCGCGACCTCCTCGATCGACAGCAAAGTGCGCGCGACGGCGCCGTCACAACTAAGACGGACGAGGGTGAGATTGGGGCCGATGTGCCGGTCGAGTTCCTCCGCGCCGCGTGCCTCGGCATAGCGGACGATGTCGTCGATCTTGCGCTCACGCAGGGCCCGCGCGCCCAGATCCCAGAGTTCGATATCGAGCGTATAGGTCTCGCCGACCTGGAAATCCTCGGGCGCTGCCAGCCCGGCCTCACGCGCGCGCATGCCGATCCGATCTCGCGGCGCGACCTCGGTGATCGTCTCGACATTGGCGATGAAGGAAGAAAAGGCGGGGTTCTGGCGCCCGGGCTGCACGCCCTGTCCATAGGCATTCAGCTTGCGCTGGAATTCGGTCAGTTCATCGGACGAAGAGAAAAGCACAAGGGTGCGATCCTCGTCGCTCGAAAGGACGGTGAGCCCGACCCGGTTCCACTCCTCTTCCAGCAAGGGGCCGCTCATCTGCACTCGCAGGATCAGCGAAGGGTCGACCGCGTCGGGTCGGCGGCGTTGGCGCTGCGCCGTGACGGCCTGCTCGAGTTCCTGCCCCAGACGCTCGCTGTGTCCACGCGGATTGCGCTGAGGTGGCGGGCCGCCACCGCCATTCTTGCGTCGGGGCATGCGCTCGGGCAGCCGCAGAAGCTGCAGATGATCGTAACGTGCCACGCAGCGAGGGTCAGGCCGTCATGCGGTCGGTGCGGCGACGACGCCGACGTTCGTCGGCAATGGCATGAAGGAAATCCTGCTCCCTGACCTGTTTGCGCTTGTCGATGACCGAGGCCTTGATCGCCTGAACGCAGATGCGGTCCAGCTCGGCATAGGAATAGCCGCTCAGCTGATCGAGATGCGCCTGCGGATCGAAGGCCAGAGCGACATTGCGGAACTTCATGGTGAGGAAACGCCCGACCATTCGGGTATCCGGAAGATCGAACCAGACAACCTCATCGAAACGCCGCCAGATCGCCGGATCGAGCGACTGATCCAGATTGGTGGCGGCGACCAGAAAGCCTTTGGGCTGGATCCGGTCGATGAAGATCAGCAGACTGTTGACCACGCGCCGCAATTCATTGTGCTCGCCGCCGTCCTCGCGGGCGCGGGCCAAGGCGTCGAACTCGTCGAAAAAGAGGACGGTCGGCTGCTTGCGCGCGAACTCGAACAACTTGCGGATATTGGTCGCGGTTTCGCCAAGATAGGAGGAGATCAGGCGATCGAGCTTGACGATATAGAGCGGCATACCGAGTTCGGCGGCAAAGACCTCTGCGCAAAGCGTTTTGCCGCAGCCGGGTGGACCACAGAAGAGCAGCTTGGAACGCACCGGCAGACCGCGCCGGCGGATTTCGTCGGCACGGCGAAATTCACGCATCAGGTCGAGAAATATGCGGATATTCTCGCTCGACAGGATGATGTCCTGCTTGTTGTGCGTCGGCTCGACCAATTCGATGAAATCGCCGGCCGCTTCGGGAAAAGGAATGAGGGGCGCAAGCGCCTTGGGCTTGGCCGGACGGGAGGGAGCGGCATCCAGTGAACGACGAAGAGAGCGCGCGAGCACGCGATTGTTCTTCTTCTCTTCCTCACCGATGATCTGCTCGGCAACGGCACGGAACTCGTCGTCCTTGCCATAGCTCGCCAGCAATTTCTTCATCAGTTCACCGCGCGCCATGGATCCGTCTCAACCCTCCTTCACGTCGCCAGCATAGCCAGATCTGCCGAATCCGCCATGATTTCCTGCATCCGATGGACAAAAAACCGGGCAGTGAAAGACCGCCACGCCGGGGGAAGCGTGACGGCCTTTCCCGCATGCGGCGGGCGGTCCAGGGGCTTGTGGCGCCGCCGCCACGCGGATCAGCGCGAGACCGTGACCTTGCTCGTGGCCGCGTTCCCGACGGCCGATGCGCTGATGCTGTTGCCCGAGATGCCGATCCGGCTCGTCGAAATAGCCGGCGACGTGACCGCATAGGCGGCGCTGGTGACCTCAGCGGTCACCGCGCCGCTGTTGGCCTGGACGCTGCTGATGCCCGACGCCGGCAAGGAGCCGAGCGAGGCCAGCGTCACCATGTTGATGGCGCTGTTGCCATAAGCGGCCGCCGAGACGCTGTTGCCGGTCACGCCAAGGCGGCTGTCGCTGACCCCGGCGCTGCCATAGCTTACAGAGACGGTCGGGCTGGCGGCATAGGCAGACACCCCGCCCGCGTTCACCTGGACGTTGGACAGGAGCGCGGGGGCCATGGCGCTGTTGAGCGCGCCGGTGGTGATCGAGGCGAGGTCCGGCGTGCAGCCGTCTTCCGCCACGCCGCTCACGGCAAGCGTATTGGTCGCCATGTTACCGCGAGCCATGACCGAGGTCACATTGCCATCGACCAGGCCGGAGGCATCGGACGAGGCCTGCGCGCCGATGCCATAGGCGCTGGTCGCCTGCGCGCCGACCGAGGCATAGTTCGACTGCTGGTTGAGCAGGCCCGCGCTGGCCCCGCCCTGCACCGCCGAGGTCAGCGCAAGGCTGTTGCTTGCCGTGTTCGCTGCCGCCTCGGCCAGCGTCTCGTTATCGCTCGCCTCGAAGCTGGAGCGAACGAACGATGCTGCCGGATCCGCCGACTGGCCAGTCGTCACGGCCGCCGCGCTGACGCTGCCATCGGCGACCTGGTTGCTGGAGAGGACATGATCGCCCGCAACCTGCGAGGCATAACCCACATCCACCAGCACAGCCGCCGGCTCCCCGCTCAGCGATCCGGCGCTGACAGCATCGACGGCGAGGCTATTGGTCGCGTCGTTCATGCGCGCGCGCGCCACATTGCTGTTGCCCGACAGGAGCAGGCTCGAATCGACCGCTGCCGTGGTCGCCCCGAGTTGCATGTCCGAGACGGCGTCGACACTGGTAGTTGCCGCCTGCATCGAGGACAGTGCTGACCCCGGCGCCGGATCCTCGGCCCCGCCCAGCGCGGTCGCGGTGATGGTCAGGCTGTTTGCCGCGCCATTGCCGAGCGCCGAGGCGGTCTGGCTGTTGCCGATGACCTTGAGGGCGGAACGCACCGCGCCATCGCCGGCGGCGGCATCGAAGGCCCCATAGGCCGAGGCCTTGACCGCGACGGGGAGTCGGTAGCCACCCCGGATTTCCTGGGCACTGGCCAGCGCATAATCCGCAGCCGCCCCCACGCCATAATCGAGCATGCCGCCTCGCGCATTCTCATGGCCGCTCGCATTGACCAGACGATTGGCGGTGATGCTCATGCTGTTGGCGACTTCGTTCTCGGTCGCGTTGGCCGCGAGGCTGTTGTCCGAGACGGTCAGGCGGGAATCGACCACATCGCCAGCAGCGGACAGGACCGCGCCCGCACGATCCCCGGCAGAGCCGACAGAAGCAGTGACCACGCCCTTGCCCAGCTGGAGGCTATTCAGGTCGGCCGCGGTCGCAAGGCTGTTGGCGTCGAGCATCAGCCCATTGGCCGCACTGTTGCCGGTCGCCCGAGCCACGGCGCTATTACCGATGATCGTCGCGTTGGAGCGGATGATACCAGCGTCGACCTCAATCGCTGTTGTCACTTCCTCGGCCCTGGCCGTTACACGGGCCTGGCTGATCTGACCGTTCTGGACGCTGAAGGGGGCGGTCACACTCATCGCCCCGTCGCCTTCGACCAGCGCGGTCCCGATGTACTCGGGGCCTTCCACGACAATGCCGCCTTCCTCGCCGCCAAAGCCTTCGCCGGCATCGATGGCATTGGCCGTCACGGACAGGAGGTTGCCGTCCGCGCGGTTGGCGGTCGCCACCGCGAGCACTGCATTGTCGCTGGCATCCAGGCTCGCCTCGACCGCATCGTCGGCGATGGCGATGCTTGCCCCGCCCTTGGCGATGCCCTTAACCGGAACGGCAGCCGCTGACTGGACATTGGTTATGTTGGCGACCGCGCCGCCGTTCCATTCATCATTGGCGATCGCGTCGGCCGACAGATCGAGACCATTGGTGGACTGGTTGCCATAGCCTGCTGCGACCAGACTGTTCCCGTCGCTCGCCACGTTCGAGGCAAAGGCGGTATCACCCACCTTGACGGCGAAACCGCCATTGGCGTTCCCGGTCACGGCGCTGCCGAGCCGTTGGTCGGCCAGCACGGCATAGGCGGCGTTGACGGAAGGATCGCTGGCATTGGCCTCCACGATCGAGGGCGTGCCATAGCTCGCCGCGACATCGAGCTGGACAGCGTCGATGCCAAGCGCATTGGCGGCGCTGTTGCCATATGCGACGGCCCGCTGGAGATTGTCGCTCAGATCGAGATCGCTGCGCGGGGCATCGCCGACCTTGAGCGCCGCCGTGCCGCTGAAGCGGGCCGAGACAGTCGCATCGCCGCCGACCGACTGGTCGCTCACCACGCCCGCACCGGTGCCGACGGCAACGCCGGTGAGCGACAGGGTATCGGCGGCATCATTGGCGAGAGCAACGGCTTCCTGGGTGTTGGTGCTGACCGCAGCGCTGCTATCCACCAGATCGCCGAGCCGCGCGCGGATGCGGGAATTGGCGGTGGTTGCAGACACGGGTGCGCCATTGGTCGCTTGGCGCGTCGCGATCAGGGCCGGCGATTGCCCGTCGGTGCCGTCCGTTCCGGTCGCAAGCCAAGTGCCGCCGGTCGCGGCTTCGAGATCGCGTGCATCGGGCGTCAGGGCGGCGCTCGCGCTATTGGCCCGGGCGGTGGCGCTGACGGCATTGCCGGTGACGGCGACGCTCGATCCATCGACCGCGCCGGTGGCTTCGACGAGGGGATCGGTCGCATTGGCGCTGACCGGCGACCAGTCCTTGTTCTGGTCGGTCACAATGACCTGCGCGCCGTTGGCATCGGCACCCGATACAGGATCGGGCGTGGCGAAGGCGGGGACGGCCAGGGAACCGGCAAGGGCAAGAACCGCGCCGCCCATCAGCAGGCGGTGGCGGGAACGGGAAAACACTGTCTGTTTCATGAGAAAATCCTTCTTCTGAAGCTGTTCGGAAAACCGGGCATGGACGTTTCGGGTGGGCGCCTCCTTTTCGTGCGAGGGAAGGAGACGATCAGCCGATGCGCAGCCGCGCGAGCCGCTGCAGGCCGGCGCCGGCACGCTGGATGGCGGGATCGGTGGGGGCGGGCCGCCAGACCGGCGCGATCGCCGCAGCAGCGATGCCCTGCCTGGCGAGCGCGGCGGTCAGCGCCGCGATCCGGCGATCGGTCAGCGCCGCGCGGGCCTTGGGATCGAGTGTTTCGCTGTCACGGGCCAGCAGCGTCACGAAGACGCCGCCATGTTTGGCCGCCGCGACGATCCGATCGATCGCCGCTTCCGCCCCGCCCTGCAGGCTGTCGATGCCGGTCTCGAACAGGAGAGGGAGATCGACCGCCCCGCTGTCATCATCAGCGCTGGCTGGCCCATTAAGCGGCGGACCATCGGTGCTGAGCCGTTGCCGCAAGGTCGGTGTGGCACTAACGGCTTGCACCGGCAAAGCGGGCGGCACGCTCGCCGTCCAGCTCGCCTGACTCATGCAGGGTTCGGGATCGACCCTGGCCACCGCGCCGATGAGGCGCATCGTGGCTTCCTCGAGCGCGGTGCGAATGCCGAGCTGAAGCGGTTCCTGTCCCTTGGCGCCGATATTGATGTCGAAGAGATTGGAGCCAAAAAAGCGGAAGATGCCGAAGCCGGTCTCATAGCCGGTGAACTGCTTGGTGAGGCTCACCGTGCGCACGACCAGCAGTGAGCGGGTATCGACGATGCGCAGATCGAGCGCGACGCTCTGGGTATAGGTGCGCGCCTTGGGGCCGACCGAATTGACGCCGGTCTCGATCCCGCCCGAATGGATGTCGTAATTGAGTTCGGTGATGCCGCCGACGATGTAATAGTCGGACGCGGCGATGCTGCCGCCAAAATAGGGCAGCCAGGGCACGACCTGCCGGCCCGAGGGACCGGCGAGATCATGGACCTTGCCGTCACCCAACTGCCGACGATCAGCATAAGCGAGTTCGCGCTCGGCGATGACCGGATCGAAGCGCTCGGCGATCCGCACCGAGCCGCGCAGCTTGCCAAGCGCGGAGGCGACCATGAGCGCGCCGCCCTGGGTGATCGCATTGCCTTCGCTCACCGAATATTTGCCGGTATAGTCGCGCACGTCACCGACCGCGATGACCAGCGGTTTGCTCCCGCGCGCGCCCAGCCAGCCCGCGTAACAGGCGAGCGCCGCGTCCATCGGCGTGCGATTGTCGCGCACCGGCGGCCCGACGACGATCGGCTCCTCGCCGATCCCAATCCGCTGCTGGCTGACACCGGCGCAACCGGGCAGCGCGAGAGCGAGGAGCGGCAGTCCCGCCGCCCGCAAGCTCACCCCCTGCCACCCCCGGCCCATTCTCTTCCCGGCCAGTTCCCGGCGGCCCGCCATCGCCCCGCCCATCAGTTGAGCGTTCCGAAAGCGCAGCCGGTGGAACCGGTCACGCTGGCGCTCTGCGCGCCGCTGTTTGTTTGGGTAGAGTTGAGGGCCTGCCAGGCGGCGCCGTCGACCGAGACCGTCGTGCCGCCGGACACCGAGGCGGACACCAGTCCGCTGCTGGTCTGGCCTGAGCTGGCGCTTCCCGCGCCCTCGACACTGCTGGAACTGCTATTGCCCTGCGCGCCCGACGTCGCGCCGGTCGTGGTCGGCGAATGGGCGAGCGCGGTCTGGCTGTCCACATTGCCGGTCGCGGTCGCCGTGACCTCGCAATTATACTGGCGCTCGATGGTCGTCGTATAGGCCGGGCTCGCATAGCCACCCGCACGGCGCTTCTCCATGATGTCGAGGATCGCGGCCTGATTGGCGCGGTCAGCCGAGGTACGAAATTGCCAAGCGGCGCTTTCGCCATAATTGTTGGCAAGCGCCGGCGAGGCGAGAACGAGCGCGGAGAAGAGCGCCAGAGTGGCTCTTCCTCCTGGTGCAGAAGAGATCATGAGCATCATCCCCCGAAGGGCCGCGGCACCGTGCCGGGGCTTCGGGGGCCATCAAGAGAGCCATGAAATGAGAGGAGGCAACAGCGCGTCACGGGCGTAAAAGAGCAGCGTTGAAAGACAGGCAATGGCGTAGGACGATGGACGGCGAAGACTTGGCATTCATGGCGCTCATCACAGAAGCGCCCGGACCTGACATCATCCGAGTCGGGACACACCCCGCCGATCTTCCATCGACAAGCGGCGCCTATCTCCTGCTGCTCAGGCTCGAACACCCCATCGACATTCCGAGGCCCAGCCTGTCCTGGCGCTTCGAGGCGGGGTCTTATGTCTATGCCGGCAGCGCTTATGGCCCGGGCGGTCTTCGGGCCCGTGTCGGGCGGCATTTGCGCCGCGACAAGCGCCTGCATTGGCATATCGACCATCTGACGAGGGCTGCGGATAGCCTGTCGGCGATGATCGCCCCCGGCGCATCGGAATGCGCGCTCGTCGAACGTCTTCTGGCATCGGGCGCCTTCAC
Organism: Novosphingobium sp. GW835-FHT14H07; assembly: GCF_058793515.1. Lineage (NCBI taxonomy): Bacteria > Pseudomonadati > Pseudomonadota > Alphaproteobacteria > Sphingomonadales > Sphingomonadaceae > Novosphingobium > Novosphingobium sp. GW835-FHT14H07. Next base: position 228,692 of record NZ_JBXAFX010000004.1, on the reverse strand, counting down.
CACGCCCTGCGCCGGATTCGGCAGCAGCGATTGCCGGCAATGCGCCGCGCATCTCCTGCGCCACACCGGATCTTCACCAGAAGAGGCAATTGTCGAACCATGACCCACCTGATTCGCTGCCGCGCCGCCGTCTCGGAGATCGCCACACTGTTCGGCGCCCGGCCCGATCCCGATCTCACCTGGCTCCCGACGATCTGGCCGGGCGAGAAGGCGATTGTCGTGACGAGGGGGACCGAGGGACGGCATCTGCGCGCGCTGCCCTGGGGCCTGCCGCAAGACCCGATCAGCGAAGCACGCGGCGATCGACCACGAACGACGCTGTTTGCGCGCGAGATCGCTGGCGACAGCCGCGCGCCCCTGGGGCTGGACCTGCTGGAGCGTTGCCTGATCACGGTCGAGGATTTTGCCTATCCGGCAAGCGAAACCGGCCACCGTACCCGCAGCTGGTTCGGACTTTGGGACGTGCCGATCTGCGCCTGGGCAGGCCTGTGTCTGGCCGATCCTGCAACAGGCGGCTTTGCCGGCCTGCTCACCGCAGCCAATGCGCGCGCGGAGCCGGTCAGCCGGACGATGCCGATCGTGCTGCCGCCAACGCAATGGGAAGCCTGGTTGGCAGGGGCGGCGCTGCACGCGCTCGACACCGCCTATGACAGCGACGCCTTCTATCTGGAGCGGACGCCGGAGCTCTGGGCGTCGGGCCGCCTTGATCTGGACTGAACCCCAGAATGTCGGGATCGTCGGGCATGAAATCGACGTTGAGGTTTCCGAGCCGAATCCGGCAGATGACCTCATCCTCTCCCGATACCGTAAAGCCCTTTTTGTTCAGGGTTTTCTGAAGCTGCATCCACTGCGCCATGCCGGTCAGGCCGACGATCAGATCGACATCGTCGGTGGCCCGCACTTCCTGCAAGGTGATCTCGTCGGTGATGAGGACGGCGGTTGAGCATCCGCCGACGAACACCATCTGCCGGCACAGATCGTCACCCAATGCTTCGGCGACCGTCTCCAGCATGTCGAGGAGTTCATCTTGAATGCTCATGCGTGCGCCATCCGCTGCGCGAACCTGTCCTGAGCGAGATTGGTTTCACGCTGATTGCCCAGCCTGATGGCATCGACCAGCGCCAGGAATTCGTAAAGTCGCTCATCTTTGAGGGCTGCTTCGGGGACCGATTTGAACAATGGCGTTATTGATAGTCCTCGCTGCGTCCCTTCCGCGTGAGGCCATATGTGTATATCCGCCCCGGAACTGACGAGCTGCCCTTTGAGCATGGGCGCCGAAAACCCGGTGGCGATGCCACGTTGCGGTGCGCCCGACTTGGCGGGGAACACGTATTTCAGACTCACCAGCTTGAGCAATATTACGATGTCTTGACTTTTCATGGCTCGCCTATGTGTCCTCCATCCCAGGACCGAGGACACATAGGAGCTCCAACCCTATATGGTGTCAAAGGGCAAAAACCGTCGGCATGAAGCTTGGGATTCAGGCCGCCTTTCGTGCGTCCGATATGCCGGGGCGGCCTCAGGCTGGAGACTGTCAGCCAAGAGGGGCAGACTTCCGCGAGCCCTAATCTGAAACCAGCTAGGACCAGGAGCGTAGAAATGAGGCGCCTGGCTGGCATGCATCGTGTCACCGCGCACGAGGATCTTGGCCCGTACGGCATTGGTGATGCCGGGATCGTTGGCGGCAGTCATTCCGTCGACCAGGACACGGATCTGGTCACGCCGCGCGACGGCGTCGATGACCGCACGTGGGTCCGGGGCACTGTCCTGCCGGGTCAGGCTGTTGAACTGCGGCCGGTCGTAGAGGCTGCGGTCAATCCGGCGCAGGTCACCCGATTTCGCGAGGCGATGGAGGGTCTTGTCGATGGAATCGCGACCGGCGAGGTCGAGGAAATCCGAAAGCGTCCAGACAGTACCGGGCAAGCCACGGCCAGTTCGGTCGAGGATGACCGATTTGAGGCCGGCGGGCGGAGTGGCCATGTCCGAAATTTGTATCGCAATTTCGGACAGAAAGGAGAGTGCGCCGAACGCGCAGGCCTTGGCGGGAGGAGGTTCGCAAGACGCCCCACCCGTTGGCACTACCCGGCCACCGATCTTGATATAATTCATCATATACGATACGCAATCACTATTAAACCATCATATATGGACCCTTGTTATGGGCTCTCCCAAGGTCAGACCAGCCCTCGAAAGGCTTGGCCAGGACATTCGAAATGCGAGGCTGCGGCGTAGTATCGCGGTCGCAGACCTTGCCGTGCGTGCCGGAACCTCCCCCAGTTCCATTGCGCGGCTCGAGAAGGGCGACCCGGGGGTTGCTATCGGCACGCTTGCCGATGTGCTGGTCGTTCTCGGGCTTGTCGAGCGGCTGGCCGATCTGATCGATGTCCGCAAGGATGAGCTGGGATTGGCTCTGTCAAGCGAGCACCTGCCGCAGCGAGGCAAGTCTTTTGCCACCAGGATGAGAAAGCAAAAGGCTAGGATGGACCTGACGCGAGTCCGAGATGACGTTGTCGATCCAGACGGTGCATCGTTCTGATGGCGGAGTTCCTTGCCCAGGTCGTGCTTGGCGAAAGCCGTGCGCCCGTTGGTCAACTGCGTTTCACAGCAGCGGGGCCGCGCCAATTCTCGAACTTCGCCTATGATGCGTCCTGGATAGAGAACCCGCGCGCCTTCGCCGTGCAGCCGGATCTCCCCCTGGAAGGCGGCCCTTTTCATAGATCGGGTCAGCCGGGAAATATGCGCGATGCACTGGCGGGCGTCTTCGCCGATGCCGCGCCGGATAGCTGGGGCCGACGGCTTCTTGAACGCGCTTACGGCAATGGTCTGAGCGAGTTTGCGTATCTGACGCTGTCCGACGACGCCTGCCGTCAGGGCGCGCTGCGATTTCAGGGCGAGGATGGAGAGATCATCCGCGGCAAGGCCGGCGACGCCGTGCCCCGCCTCGTCGAGCTCAAAGCGATAACGGCCATTGCCCGCGCCTATGAACAGGGGAAGGAAATCTCCGCCGAAGAGATGCAGGCGTTGGCGGGCGCGGGCGGTTCCGGCGGCGCCCGGCCCAAGGCCAATGTCCAAGACGGCGATACGCTCTGGCTGGCCAAATTCACTTCGGTCCACGATCTGCAGCCGATCGAGCGCGTCGAGGTGGCGACGCTTCGGCTGGCCGAGGCTTGCGGCATCCGCACGCCCACCGCCAGACTGGAACTCGCCGACACGCCCTTTCCGGTCGCGCTGATCCAGCGGTTCGACCGGCGGGGTAGCGCGCGGATCCCCTATATCTCGGCGCGCACGGCGCTTGGGAAGACCGGGACGGAGCTTGGCTCCTATACCGAGATCGTCGATTTCATCCGTGTTCATGGCGCCGATCCCAAAGCGGATTTTCGCGAACTTTTTCTGCGCCTGATTTTCACTATCCTCGTATCGAACAAGGACGATCACCTCAAAAACCATGGCTTCCTCTATGTGGGGGCAGGCCAATGGCGATTGTCGCCCGTGTTCGACGTGAACCCCGCGCCGGATCGAAATCCGCACCTTGAGACCGCAATTCTGGAGGGCGGAGCGCATGACCGATCGATCGCGCTCGCGCTTGAAGCCTGCGCGTTCTTCGAGATCCCGACTGAGGAAGCGAGGCAAATCATTCGCGATACCGCCCGGCACATATCGGACGGCTGGCGTGAGGCTCTGCGTCAGGTCGGCGTGTCAGGGGCATTGGCGCGGGATTACGAACCAGCCTTCGTGAACGCGGAGACGGAGGTTGCGCTGAGAATGTAGTCAAATTTGACTGATAATGCGTCTATATTATTCAGATATGGCGCAAGCCCTTCGACAGCGACGTCCCACCCTTGAACAGCAGCCTGGGGCTGTCCTCGATCCCGTTGAACAGCGCATCGAGCGTCCAGCAGACCCGGAAATTCTTCTAGAGCGGGATGACGTTTGAGTGAATCGCGGGGGATTCACACGGGGCTGATTTTCTGATTCAAGCTGCTGGCTGGGTTTTGGAGGCCAGCAGCTATGACCAGACCCTATTCGATGGATTTGCGGGACCGTGCGATTGCGCGGGTGCTGGCGGGAGAGCCGGTTCGGTCGGTGGCGACTGCGTTGAGTATCGGACCGGCGACGGTGGTTCGCTGGTCGCAGCGTTATCGGGCATTAGGGAGTGCGGCTCCGGGCAAGGTTGGCGGGCACAAGATCGGGATATTGTCGGGTCCGAACCGCGACTGGCTGCTGGAGCGCAGCAGAAGCGACTTCACCCTGCGCGGGCTGGTGGCGGAACTGGCCGAACGCGGAGTGCAGGTCGACTATGTGCAGGTCTGGCGCTTTGCTCATGCTGAAGGCTTGAGCTTCAAAAAAAAGCGTTCTCCCCGCCGAGCAGCTGAGGCCAAAGGTGGCTCGGCGGCGCGAGCAGTGGAAGAAGTATCAGAACCGGCCTGATCCGGCCCGGCTCGTCTTCGTCGACGAAACCTGGGCCAAGACCAACATGGCCCCCTTGCGCGGCTGGGCACCCATCGGCCAGCGGCTTCATGCCAAGGTGCCTTATGGTCATTGGAAAACCATGACATTCATCGCCGCGCTGCGTCATGATCGGATCGACGCCCCCTTCGTGTTCGATCAGCCGATCAATGCCGCCAGCTTTACCGCCTGGGTCGAGGAACAGCTCTGCCCGACGCTGGCACCCGGTGACATCGTCGTCATGGACAACCTCTCAAGCCACAAGCGGCCCGCCGTCAGAGCGGCAATCCGGACCAGAGGCGCGAGGCTGCTGTTCCTCCCGCCCTACAGTCCGGACCTCAACCCGATCGAGCAGGTGTTCGCCAAGCTCAAGCACCTGCTACGCAAAGCCGCAGAGCGATCCGTCGAAGCCACATGGCAACGCATTGGGTCGTTGCTCGATGCCTTCCCGCCAAACGAGTGCGCAAACTACCTCAAAAACTCAGGCTACGGCCCAACCTAATGTCATCAGACTCTAGACGTTCTGCGGCGGTGCGCCGAGCCGCTGCGCAGTCTCCGCATAGAGGCCCGTGCGGGTGGGCCGGTCAGCGCGCAGGACTTCGTCGAAGCCGGCGTTCATTTGCCGGACGCTTCCGCGACAAGCGGACGGAGCAGCTCCTGCATCCATGCCAGGAGTGTTGACATCCCGTCGGCAAGGTTGGCGCGCAATGCCGTGCCGTGCGCGGGACTACCGAGGAGGGCGGCGAGGCGCTGGCGCCATTGCCCGGCGTCGTCCACCGACGTCGTGCGGAACGGACGCAGCCCATTCCTTTTCCGGCATTTGGGGTGCCGATACCAGAAAAAAGTGCCGCTCTGTGGCTGTCATTGCTATGGCTGAGGCTTGCGCCGCCGCACGAACCCCCGATCACTCATAATGAACCGCTCCACCATCGGCGCGATCAGCCGCTCGGGCGGCACGGGCTCGGACAAGCCATTCTCCGCTGCATGCACGCGCGCATAGTCGCCAAGCTGCCGGAACAGCGCGCCCGGCAGTTCGACCGTCAGCTTCACGGGCTTCTCCTCGACGATCGGCCCGAGGCGCAGCCGACTCATGGCTGCGCCCCCTGAACCGGCTCGAGCACAAGATCGCGGGTAAGCACCACCCGGATCGCGAACCCCGGCCGGACGGTGAGCGTCGGCGGCACGTTGATCTCGCGCTGGACGACCTGCCGCCCGGTCTGATTAACGGTGTCCTGTATGCCGTAGCGCAGCGCGCGGGTGAGTTCATCATCGCCTTGGGACACGAGCTGGGTGCCGGCGCCGAGCAGGGTCGAGACCATCGCGGCCTTGAGCATATTGCCCCAGTGATAATTCACCTTGTCCTGCGCGCCCGCCATGCCCGCGGCATCGGCGCCGGGCTGGCGGTCGAGCAGGATCGAGCGGCCGCCGGGCAGGATCAGGCGATCCCAGGCCAGCAGCACACGGTTCTGCCCAGCTGAGACCTCGCTGTCATACGCGCCGATCAGCCGCGCCCCCTGCGGGATCAGCAGGATGCGCCCGGTCGCGCTGTCATAGACATTCTGCGTCACCTGCGCGGTGATCTGCCCGGGCAGATCCGAGCGGATGCCGGTGATGAGGGCTGCGGGAATGACGCTGCCTGCCTGCACCATGAAGACCGAGGCCGGCGCCATGATCCGCGCATTGCTGACTACGGCGCGATTCCCGCCATTCTGGAGGAAAGCCCGTTTCGCGGCCTGACCGGTCGGCGAGGCCGACACCGTGCCAGCGGCATCGCCCGCCGCAGTCGTGCGGACCGTCTGCGCACCATCGCTAGCCTGACCACCAGCAGAAGCGGAGCGCGCGCCTTCACTGCCAAGGAACAGCTTGCTGGCCCTGGCGGACTCCCGCTCCTGCATCACACGCTGGCGGGCCTGCTCGGCCGCGGCGAGACGCGGATCGGGTTGGCCCGCTGCCGGCCCCATCGGTGGCACCGGCACGCTCTGACCACTCTGCTGGGCCGACAGGATCGGCCGTCCCAGATCGCCGGGCATGGGCTGCCCCAGTTTCGGAACCTTGTCATAGCTCGCTGGTGCGGCGGTCACGACATCGGCCTTGTTGCGGCTGTCGGTGTTGACGAGATTGACGGCGGGCGCATGATGGACCGGACGCAGCGCATAAAGCAGCGATCCGCCAATGCCGATCCCGGCGACCATGCCGATCGCCGCCAAAGCCTTGCGCGACAGGCGCGTCACGCGCGGCGTCGGCCCGGCCAGGCGAAAGGCGCCCGGATTGGGTGCTGCGGCGGCCCGCTCCGGCGCGGCGCTGGCAGGCTGCCGGGCAGCTACCTCCCGCGCCATATCACCCGGCTCTTCTTCCCGTTCCGGCCCGCTCATGACGCCCTCCGCGATTTGGCGTCCTGCCGCTCGATCGTGACGCGCTGCCCGCCCTTGCGGGTCGCGAGGCGCAGCTCGGCCGCGCTGAACAGCCGATCGACGATCATGTAGCGGCCCGAGACGCGATAGTTGACGAGTTCGGCGGATCCATCGGCGCCGCGAACGAAGAGCGGCGGCATCTCGCCGGTCGCGATCCCGTCCGGAAATTCGATCATCACCTGACGGCCATCGTCGAACACGCGGGCAGGACGCCAGGAGGGACGGTCGCCGGACAGCTTGTAGCGAAAGTTCAGCCCTTCGACATCGATACCGGAGGCAACCGGCGCGGTCCGCTCCCGCTCGGCATTGGCAAGCCGCAGCGCGATGAGCTGGTCGGCGGGATAGGTCCAGGAAACCGAGGCCATATAAGTGGTGGCGGTGGCGCGCAGTTCGAGATGATAGGTGCGCCGGTCGGTGTTGATGACGAGGTTGGTCATGATGTCGGCACGGGTCGGCTTGACCAAGATATGCACCCGCTTGCTCGACCCGACACCACTCACCGTATCGCCGATGATCCAGCGCACGGTGTCACCGGCCGCGACCGGCCCCGGTCCCACCAGTTCCTCGCCTTCCTGCAGCGCGATGTCGGTGACTTGCCCTGGCGCGGCGTAGAGCTGATAGAGCGCGCCATCGGCATAGGGATATTGCTGGATGGCGTTGAAATAGCCCCCCTTGCTCGGCTGCACCCGCGCGGCCGCATTGGCGGCGGTCACGCGGGATCGCGGATCGGGCGCCTCACGCCCTTCCCGGACCGGCGCCACGGGCCTGAGCTGGCCGGGAAGCGGCAGCGGTGTCGGCACGCTGACGACGTCGACCGCCCGGCGCGGTTCAGGCGCGGGCACAGCCGCGACCATCGGCGGCGGCACCTTGCGGGCGCGCGCCTGCGCCATGCCGCCCAGTGGCAGCAGCGAGACGGAGACGAGGAGGCAGAGCAGCGCACCGGAGCGCGCCCTCGCGGGAGGCAGGCAGATCATGGGTTGAGTTCCTTCGACCAGTTGAGGTTGGCGACAAAGACCCCGAGCGGGTTCTTCTGGAGCGCTTGGGCATCGCGCGGGGTCTGGACGACCACCGTCAGGATCGCCGACCAGCGGGCGGTCTCGGCAAGCGCGCCATCGACATAGCGCCGCTCGGTCCAGGCCACGCGGAAGCTGTCGTTCGAGGCGCGGATGACGCTCGACACCTCGACCGAGACCTGCACCTTGCTCAACTGCGCAAAGGGGTCATTGGCCCGGGCATAGTCGTTGAGGAACAGCGCGCCCTTGTCGGTCACGAAGTCATAGGCGCGCAGCCAGTCCTGTCGCAGCACGATCCCGTCGGCGGGGATCGAGCGGACGTTCTCAATGAAACGGGCGAGATGGAAGGCGATCTGCGGGTCGGTCGGCCGATAGTCGGCGGTGGCGGGCGCGACCTCGCGCGCCTCGCCGAGTTTGTCGACCTCGACCACCCAGGGGATGATCGTGCCGCGCGCCGATTGCCAGACGAGACCGCCGGCCAGACTGCCCGATAGCGCAAGACAGCCGAAAAAGGCGAGCCGCCAGTTCTTCGCCTGGACGCGCGCGGAGCCGATGCGGTCGTCCCAAACCTGGGCAGCGCGCTGATAGGGGGTCACGGGTTCGGGCGCTTGCCCGTAACGGATCGATGGTCGCTTGAACATGTGCGTATCAGTCCTTTTGCGAGAGGTCGGGACCGGCGCCGCCGCCATGGCTGTCGCCGCCCTTCAGGGTATGAGCGGCCATATTGGCGCTCTGGGTGATCGCCTGTCGGCGCTTCATCGCCGCGGCCCAGGCGGGCGGCGCGGCCGAGGCTGATCCCGCGCCGGATGCCGGCGCAGCGGAAGCCTGCGCTCCCGCACCGGCGGCGGTGCCCGCCGCCGCGTTCCGGCCATCGGCATAGCTTTGCTTGAGGCTTTGCGCGGCGCGGCGCAGCGGCGAAACGGCCGCGCCGCCGGTGCTCTTGCCGACATTGGCGAGGCCTGCGCCGACGGCCGCCGCGCCCGATCGTCCTTCCGCACCGGCGCTATAGGCGCCCGAGGCCGCACCGGCTGTGCGCGCCATGCCGGTGGCGGCGCTGCCAGCCATGCCCATCGCGGCGCCACCGGCGAGGCGGGCGCCCGCAACACCGCCGCCCAGCGTGGCGCCTGCGGCCAATGCCGTTCCGGCTGCCGCGCCGGCGCCAAGCTGGGGACCGCCGGTGACGATACCATTGGCGATGCCGGGGCCGAAGATGCCGAGGCCGAGCAGGGTCAGCGCAGCGAGCGCGATCGCCATCACCTGCTTGAGATCGGGCTCGACGACGACATTGGCACTGGTGAACTGGCTGAACAGCGTGGTGCCGATGCCGGTGATGACGGCGAGCGTCATCAGCTTGATGCCCGAGGAGATGATATGACCGAGCACCTTTTCGGCCATGAAGGCTGTGCGCCCGAAAAAGGCGAAGGGCACCAGCACGAAGCCGGCCAGCGTCACCAGCTTGAACTCGACGATGGTGATGAAGACCTGGATGGCGAGCACGAAAAAGGCGAGCACGACGATCAGCCAGGCGATCAGCAGCACGAGGATCTGCACGAAATTGGTGAACAGGCCGACCGGTCCGAGCAGGTCCGCCGTCGCGTTGAGCAAAGGCTGGCCGGCGGTGAGGCCGGTCGCGGCGACCGTGCCGGGCTTGAGGAAATCGGCGAGCGCCAGACCGCCGCCCGACGCCTTGAGACCGAGGCCGGCGAAGCTCTGGAAGACGATATTGGCAAGGTTGGAGAAGTTGCCGATGATGTAGGCGAAGACGCCGATATAGAGCACTTTCTTCACCAGACGCTGCAACACGTCCTCGTCGGCGCCCCAGGCCCAGAACAGAGCGGCGAGCGTCACGTCGATCGCGATCAGGGTCGAAGAGAGGAACCCGACCTCCCCGCCCAATAGGCCGAAGCCGCTGTCGATGTAGCTGGTGAAGACCGACAGGAAGCTGTCGATCACCGAGGTGTCGTTCACGGACGGTTGTCCTTTCCGAAGAAATGGCGGCGTCTGGCTTCCCAAGCCGCGTCGCAGCTGCTTTCGGGCATGGTGATGGTCCGGCAGCGGGCGAGATCGTCCTGGCGGGCCGCGGCCGCCTCGTCCTCAGGAACGAGGATCGTCACAGCAGGTTCGGGCGGACGGTGCAGCGCGGAAACCACGGCCACGGCGAGCATCAGCCCGCCGATCCCTCCGCCGATCGCGATTTTGGCAGCGGGCGACATCTCAGTCGCCCCCCCTGAGCCAGACGAGGAACGGACCTTCCTGTTGCGCGCGCGCCTTGCGCCTCGCCTCCGCCGCCGCCTCGATCCGCACCATCTCCGCAGCGAAGGCGGCGCCGGTCACGCAGGGCGTGGTGTGCGGATAGACCTTGCCCGGCTCGGGATGCTCGGGGGCGCAGGCGAGGGTATCGTAGCGCAGATGGGCGGCCCCGGCGGCAAGGAAGCCGGTGGTCACCCCGACCAGCGCGATCAGCCCCATGGACGCGGCCCGGTGCATGTCACTGATGCCCGAGGAAGCGCTGGAAGCGGGCCTTGCCTTCGGCTTCCGTCGCCGCGTTGCGTGCCGCTTCGAGCGATTGCGCGCGGCCCTGTGCCGCAATCGCGGCGGTGAGATCGGCAAGCTGCTGCGACTGGAGCGCGAGGAGCTGGTTGCCGGCCTGGGCAGCCTGGAGCGCGCCGTTCGCCGACTGGCTGGCCCCCACCAGCGTCTCGATGCTGGCGCGCGCGCCGTCGATATTGCCGACGACGCCGGCCTGCACCTGAAGCGCGTCCTGGAACGCCCCGACGCTGTCCTGCCAGCGGGCATTGGCGGCGGCGACCATCTGGCTTTGCGAGGCGGTCAGGTTCGCGCCGCTGTAGCGCTGGGTGAACGCGCTCTGGATGTCCTGCACGCTGTAAGCGATGCGCTGCGCCTGCCCCAGGAGCTGGCGCGTCTGGCCGATCTGCTGTTGGAGGGTCGAGATCGTCGAGACCGGCAGGCTGGCGAGATTCTTCGCCTCGTTGATGAGGCTGGTCGCCTGATTCTCGATCTGGCGGATCTGGTTGTTGATCTGCTCGAGCGAGCGGGCGGCGGTCAGCACATTCTGCGCGTAGTTGGTGGGATCATAGACGACCCCGCCGAACTGCGCCTGCGCGGGCGAGGTGAGAACAGGCCCGGCCAGAGCGGTCAGACTGACAACGCCGGCCAGCAAGGCGCGGCGAAACGATGGCTTCTTCATGGATTGAACTCCTCGGGATCGAGCGACAGGAAGGGATCGTCCGGATCGGACGGGGGTACGGGTTCGGGCAAAAGGCCGGCGGCCCAATCGAGGCCGCGATGCCGCAGCCAGGCCGGGGCAAAGCCGACACGGCCATGGGCGGCGACCAGTTCGCCGATCACGCGCTGGTCGGTTTTGGAGGAGGCCGCCGCAAAGGCGAGCGCCACTTCGCCCAGGCCCAGTTCGAACAGCCGGTTGCCGCGCCGCGACTGGCAATAATAATCGCGCTTGGGGGTCGCCCGGGAGAGGATCTCGATCTGCCGCGCATTGAGCCCGAAGCGTTCGTACGCCTGGCGGATCTGCGGTTCGGCTGCGCGTTCATTGGGCAGGAAGATGCGGGTCGGGCAGCTTTCGATGATGGCAGGCGCAATGCTCGACGTCTCGATGTCGGCGAGGCTCTGCGTGGCGAAGACGACGCTGGCGTTCTTCTTGCGCAGCGTCTTGAGCCATTCGCGCAGCTGGGCAGCGAAGGCCGGGCTATCGAGCACCAGCCAGCCCTCGTCGATGATGATGAGCGTGGGGCGCCCGTCGAGCCGGCCTTCGATGCGGTGGAAGAGATAGGCAAGGACCGCGGCGGCCGAGGCCGCGCCGATCAGCCCTTCGGTCTCGAAGGCCTGAACAGAGGCATCGCCCAGTTGCTCGGTCTCGGCGTCGAGCAGCCGCCCCCAGGGACCGCCGACGCAATAGGGCGCCAGCGCCTGTTTGAGCTGCTGGTTCTGGAGCAGCACGGCAAGGCCGGTGAGCGTGCGTTCGGCAACCGGCGCGCTGCCCAGCGAACCGAGCGCGGTCCACAGATGCTCCTTGGCGGCGGGATCGATGTCCACGCCATCACCGGCGAGGATCGCGGCCAGCCATTCAGCGGCCCAGGCCCGTTCGCCCGGCTCGTCGATGCGGGCCAGCGGCTGCAGGGCCACGCCGTCCCCGACAGCGGCACCACTATCGCCTTCATGCAGCGCGCCGCCCAGATCCTGCCAGTCGCCGCCCATGCCGATCGCGGCGGCGCGGATCGAGCCACCGAAGTCGAAGGCGAAGATTTGGGCATCCGCATAGCGGCGGAACTGCATCGCCATCAGCGCCAGCAGCACCGATTTGCCGGCGCCGGTCGGGCCGACGATTAGGCTGTGGCCGACATCGCCGACATGGAGAGAAAGCCGGAACGGGGTCGAGCCTTCGGTCTTGCCGTAGAGCAAGGGGGGAGCGCCGAAATGCTCATCCCGTTCCGGCCCCGCCCAGACCGCGGACAGCGGGATCAGGTGGGCGAGATTGAGGGTGGAGATCGGGGGCTGGCGGACATTGGCATAGACATGGCCGGGAAGCGATCCGAGCCAGGCCTCGATACCATTCATGCCCTCGATCGTGCAGGTGAAGTCGCGGCCCTGGATGACCTTCTCGACCAGCCGGAGCTTTTCCGAAGCGAGGGCCGGATCGCGGTCCCAGACGGTGACGGTCGCGGTGACATAGGCGATGCCGGCCGCGTCCGCGCCCAGTTCCTGTAGCGCCATGTCGGCATCGGCCGCCTTGTTGGACGCATCGGAATCCATGAGGACCGACTGTTCGTTGGTCATCACCTCCTTGAGGATCGCGGCGAGCGACTTCCTCTTGGCGAACCATTGCCGCCGGATTTTCGTGAGCAGTTTCGTGGCGTCGGTCTTGTCGAGCATGATCGCGCGGGTTGACCAGCGATAGGCGAAGGCCTGCCGGTTCAATTCGTCGAGCAGCCCTGGAAAGGTCGCGGTCGGAAAGCCGGTGATGGTGAGTGTGCGGAGGTGATGCTCGCCCAGCATGGGTTCGAGCCCGCCGGTCAGTGCCTCGTCGGTGAGCAGCGCATCGAGATAGGCCGGGGTTTCCGGCACACGCACGCGCTGGCGCTTCGTCGATACGCAGCTATGGAGATAGGTGAGCGTGGCGCCATCATCGAGCCAGGCCACCTCGGGCATGAACCCTTCGACCAGATGCAGCACGCGGGTCGTGCGGTCGGTAAAGCTCTTCAGAAGTTCATGCGGATCGACGCCCGATCCCGACCGGCCTTCGTAGAGCCAGCTCTCCGCGCGGGCGGCGTCTTCGGCGGGCGGCATCCACAGGAGAGTCAGATGGTAGAAGCTCTCATAATGGGCGCCTTCCTCGCGGAACTGTTCATAGCGTTCCTGGTCGACCAGCGCCGAGACCGGATCGGGAAAGGGGCTGTCGGGATAGTCCTGTGCGGGCACGCGGCTCGCCTCGACGAACACCGCCCAGCCCGAACCCAGGCGGCGCAGCGCATTGTTGAGGCGCGCGGTCACCGCGACCAGTTCGGCAGGCGTCGCGCTGTCGAGATCGGGCCCGCGAAAGCGCATACTGCGCTGGAACGAACCATCCTTGTTGAGCACGACGCCGGGCGCGACCAATGCGGCCCAGGGGAGGAAATCGGCCAGACAGGCGGCTTTGGGGCGATATTCGGAGAAGTTGATCATGGCCGCATCCAGACGGGATATTTGAGGTGACGCCGGGCGACATCGACGAACTGGGGATCGCGGCGCGCGGCCCAGACCGAGAGACCGTGGCCTATGGCCCAGAGCGCGAGGCCCGCGAGCCAGAGTCGCAGGCCAAGGCCCAGAGCGCCGGCGAGCGTGCCGTTGACGATGGCCAGGCTGCGCGGTGCACCGCCCAGCAGGATGGGTTCGGACAGGGCCCGATGGACCGGCGCCAGATAACCCGGCACTTCCTCTTCACGGCCCTCCATCAGACCAGCGCCCCGCCGCCGAAGGAGAAGAAGGAGAGGAAGAAGGACGAGGCCGCAAAAGCGATCGACAGGCCGAAGACGATCTGGATCAGTCGGCGGAACCCGCCATTGGTGTCGCCGAAGGCGAGCCCCAGACCGGTGGCGATGATGATGATCACTGCGACGATCTTGGCGACCGGGCCTTCGATCGACTCCAAAATCGACTGGAGCGGCGCTTCCCAGGGCATCGACGAGCCCGAGGCATAAGCGGGACTGGCGAGCGCGATGAGGCCGATGCCAAGGGCGAGAGGCGCTACGCGCAGACGGTGCGCAGCGCGGCGGGACAGATCGATCATGGTTCTTCTCCGATGTCGGGGGTTGCGGGCGTGAGGCGGTAGTCGCCGAGGACGGGATCGAGGCCTTCGACGCGCATGAGCTGGGCGAGACGTCGCCCGGTGCCCTGCCGCACCAGCACGGCGACGAGATCGATGGTCTCGGCGAGCAGGGCCTTGGGCACGGTCACCACGGCTTCCTGGATGAGCTGCTCCATCCGGCGCAGCGCACCGACGGCGCTATTGGCGTGGATCGTGCCGACGCCGCCGGGATGGCCGGTACCCCAGGCCTTGAGGAGGTCGAGCGCTTCGCTCCCGCGCACCTCACCGATGGGGATACGGTCGGGGCGCAGACGCAGCGAGGAGCGCACGAGATCGGAGAGGGAGGCGACGCCATCTTTTGTGCGCATGGCGACCAGATTGGGCGCGGCGCATTGCAGTTCGCGCGTATCCTCGATCAGCACCACGCGATCAGAAGTCTTCGCGACTTCCGCCAAAAGCGCGTTGGTGAGGGTTGTCTTGCCGGTGCCGGTGCCGCCGGCGACGAGGATGTTGAGCCGGTCGGCAACGCCGCGACGAAGCACTTCGGCCTCGCCCGACGACATGATCCCGGCCGCGACATAATTGTCGAGCGTGAAGACTGCGACGGCCGGTTTGCGGATCGCGAAGGCCGGCGCGGTCACGACCGGCGGCAGCAGCCCTTCGAAGCGTTCTCCGCTTTCCGGCAGTTCGGCCGAGACGCGCGGGGCGCCTGAATGAACCTCGGCCCCGACATGATGGGCGACGAGGCGGATGATGCGCTCGCCGTCGGCGGGCGAGAGGCGCTCGCCGGTGTCGCTGATGCCTTCTCCCAGCCGGTCGACCCAAAGGCGCCCGTCCGGATTGAGCATCACCTCGATGATGGCGGGATCGGCGAGCCAGGCCGCGATCGACGTGCCCATGGCGGTGCGCAGCATGCGCGCGCCGCGTGCATGAACTTCCGATCTCTGGCTGGCTGCACCCATGAAATATCCCCGTTCGAGGGCGCCGGCGACAAGCCGCCCGGCGCGTTGGGGATGATTAAGAGACGCAGGAACGCACTTGATTCAACAACGATTTCACGGCGGAGAATGCTGGCGCATCAAGACAGGCAATGGCGTAGATCGAGGCACCGGGCGGCTACCCGCGTCAGGCCAAAAATGGGGAAATTGGGCGCATGATGGGACAGACCAATGGCGTGACCTGCCGCCGCCCCCTTCCGGCTCTGATCAAAGACTAACGATCCAGAGTAAAATTATCACGATTGATAGCGCAAAGTGAAGTTCTAAGCGCCGAGGCGGGCATCCGCCGGGTTCGCAGCCGCAGTCGACGAAGCTGCCCGTTTCCGACTGCCCCGCAATGGCATCGCCTACTTCGGCCTGACGCCCAGACGTTTCAGGAGGATGTCGAGCGCGGGATTGGCATGATCCGTGTGCCAGCAGGCATTTATCGTCAGGTCTGTGGTGCCGGGGGCACTGTTCAATTCACGAAAGACTGCTCCCGCATCATTTTCCCGCGACATGGAATCGAGACACAAGCTGACCCCTTTGCCCACCCCCACCATGTCAATGATGGCGGCGGGGCCAATTTCGTGAACTGCCACGCGCGGCGAAACGCCGAACGGTGCAAAGCGCTCCTCGAGCAAATCACGCATGACCTCGCTGGCATCGAAACCCGATATGAGGAAGGTTTCGTGCAGAAGATCTTCCCACTGCACCGTTGCGCACGCCGCAAGCCGGTGGCTTTCGGGCAGGCAAAGGACGAAGCGTTCGCTCCACATCGGCGCGCTCCGCCCCTGAAACAGATCTGGAACGCTGTGTGTGATGGCAAGATCGATTCGTCCGCTGGCCAGGGCTTCAAAGAGTCGATCGTAGGGCAGTTCGACGGGCATCTTGTGTATTTCAGGAAAATCCGGATCGGCTTCGAGAAGCAGGCGCCGAAGCTTCTGGTGCGCAATACCGCCATGATAGCCGATAAAGACCTGCCCCGCCTTGCCGTCAGCGATCCGGCGTACCGCATCTACCAGAGCACGGAAATCGCGAAGGAGACTTGCGCTGTGCTGCAGGAAGACCGATCCCGCATGCGTTGCTACCAGTCGGCGCTTCTGACGCTCGAACACGGCACAGCCCAACTGAAACTCCAGGTTGCGAACACGTTTGTTCACCGTCGAAGGCAACATGTTGAGCGCCCGGGCCGCCCTGCCGAAGGAGCCATGAAGGTGAACAGCCAGGGCCGTTTCAAGGTGCGCGCGTTCAATGCCAGTCCGAACCGACAGGGGATCGAACGCGGCGACATCCGGCTTTCCCGCGACAATCTTCCGCATGATCCGCAATTTCGGATCTGCGCAAGGCGCCGGGGCGGGAGACGTCAATGTGCAGGACACAGCCGACTTGCAGTTGGCGCAAGGACAGATCACGCCTTGTTGTGAACGACGAAGGCTGCAAGCAAAGCTGGAACGGGCAGGAACCAAGAGGTCCCGCTCGCGCCATTCCAACAGGTTTGAGCTATCTTATGGGGCAACGGCAGCACCTTGAGGGTGGGCTCTGGCCTCGACGCGGGCGTTGAATGCGACGGAGACCCGCTCGTCGTCATCCTGATTCGGATAAACCCAATGGTTCAGAAACGATGGGAAGATGAGCATCGTACCAGCGCGTGGACGCACCTGGAACTTGGGCGCGAACAACACCGACTCATCAGGCATCCGCATACTGACGCTGGCGCGCGGATCGAGAAACTCGATCAGCCCGCTGCGATTATCCTGAGCGTCCGGCACGGCCACATAGTAGCAACCCGACCAGTGAAAGCCCTGATGGGCATGGGGCGTGTTGAAGCCGCCTTTCGGATTGATGTTGACCCAGCCGTGTGCCTGAATGTCGTGGATGGACAAATCGAAAGCGGGGAGCGTGGTTTGCGCGACATGGGTCAGCACCTGGCCGATCTGGGCGCACAACGAGCGAAAAGCCTCTTCCTTGCGCACGAACAGATCCGGCGCGGAATGCCAGCCGATCTGGTTAGAGACCGCCATGCTTTGCTCGGACGTGCGCCGCGCTGCACATGCAGCTAGCAGAGCCTGATTCAGCAGTTCGCAGTCGGGGAGTTCATAGCCGAACACTGGCGAAGCGAAGAGCGGTACGTTCAGGAATTGTGTGATTTGAGACACGGCATCTTGATCTCCGAAGGAAATTGGCGTGGGCGGGCATTTCGTGCCGCAAGCTTGCAGCGGGATTTCGGGTCGGCGTGAGCTCTGCAGCGGCGGTATGCGCCAAGGCGCAAACATCCGCCGCTATCGCTATGCGGGTCACGCAAACGCCGATCATGAACGATTGAGAAATGTGAATATGCTGGGAACGGCATCAGCCTTGATGGCGTAGCTCTTCCAACCAGTCTCTATCACGCTGGCCCCAAAGCCATGATATTCCAGTGCTTTACGCAAATGACAGATGTAGACTTTCACGACATGCGAAGAACCGGACGTCACTCCTGCTGCCTTTGCGAGGTCGCGCTGGTCTATGAAATCACCGGGCTGCTCAAGCAGATTGCGCAGGATCGCCGCACCGCCTCGGCTGGCGCGCGGCGCCAGGCGACGAATACGCCCTTCAATCGTTGCCGGGCGTGTGCATTCACTTCCGTTCCCCTTGCGCCGCAGGAACGAAATGTCGACGTCGGCGCTGTCGGCAGGCAATTGTCCGGCAGGTGGTTGGCACGGCTGTTCCGATCTCATGTCCAGACGAGCGCCGAGCAGGGTTTGGGCATGCGATAGCGCCTCGAAGGCCGTGCGCATCAGTTGTTCAATATGCACCAGTTCGGATGCAGATATACGCTCCTCAGGCATTTTACCTCTCGAGAACTTCGAATCCGGGGCCAAGCGCGACATCCGCCGCGCTGCCTACGTCCACAGCCGTGGCCCTGCCGTTGAAATTGAGGGAAACAAGCATCACGGCCGAGGCGACCAACTGGAGGAGGATGAGCGCAATCACGGTACGATTTCTGGAAAAGCGCTCGTCACGCATGCGCCTGCGAGACACTTCCAGTTCGACAGCGAGCTTCGTCATAAGTTTCTGCGCATCGTCGAGACGAGTTGCATAACGCTCGTCCAGGCCTTGGATATAGCCATCCACGAGCGCGCATATGTCGCGCGAGACGGCCAGCCGGGTTTCGCGAGCACTCTGCGCCAACATGCCGGTTACGAGTTGTTCCGTGCGATCGGCCGGAACACCGGCTCCAGTCAGCAGCTGACCAAGCGCGACAAAGTGGTTCTCGTGCGGCTTGAGGGAAGAATCCATCACGTCACCTTCTTTCTGATGGCGTTATCGACGGCAGGATTGTTTTGGACGGGTCGCCGAATGGTACCAGAGCGCGTGACGCGGGCGATGATATCGCCGATCGGATCGCTCGTGCGCACAAGAAGGGCGGGCTTGCGGTTGTATATGAAACCCTGGACCGGCCAGTGCGTCGTTCCCAGAGACTGGAGCGGCGCGAACCATACGCGCACCCGGCTCCAGTCATTGTTTGGCGAGACGTCGACGGCGGGCATATCGTCCTCGACCTGACCGCGCACACCATCGATCGGGGACCAGTTTGCGTGACGCAACAGGATGGTCCGCGCGTCAATGATGCGGCTTACGGCCGCGACGTGGCCAAGCTGCATCTTCCCATGCGACGGCAGCACCATCACAGCGCCGACCCGCGGCCTGAAGCCCCGGTCATAACGATCGGCGGACTGATCCCACCAGGTATGGGCATCACCATAGATCGCTATCCCGCTGATCCTGCGCGCATAGGGAACGCATTGCAGGCCGGTGCCTGAAAGTGTCGACGCCATTTCCCCGGCAGATCGCCGGACCATTTCGCTGGCAGCCAGAGGTGTGGCACAACCGCATGACAACGCCATCGCGAGTGCGCTGGACAGCACGGTCCACGCTATGGACGACGGATCACCAGCCAGCAGGCGGAGGGACGTCAGCCGGCGCATTTCAGGGCCAGACGACGGTCGAGCAGACGCGAGCGCTGCTCTATCGTGAGAGTACCGCCATGCACCGCCTCGATTTCGGCGTATACATCGCAAGCCTGAACATTGTTGTCCGGCCCCATACCGGTGAGCGCCTCCGCCAGAGCGAAGAGATTGGCCAGAGCGAAAGGGGCCTGCGGCGCCTTTTCATACAGGTCGAGAAATATCTGGGCGGCCTGGGCATGTTTGCCTTGTCCCTGGAAAGCACGACCAAGCTGGAAGCGCACTTCGGGAACGCGAGGATCCGACGGCCAGCTGGCGGCAAAACTGTCGAAGGCAAGTTCGGATTTTTGCCAGTCCTGCACTTCGGCATAGGCCATGGCCTGCCGGAAACGCTCGTCGGCGGTCGGGGGGACCGCCACTGGTGAAACCGGAGCGGAAGGCGGCACAGTGGATACTGCGGGAACTGCCGCAGCCTGCCGCTCCACCGCATCGAGGCGAGATTCGATGTCTCCTTTCAGCGCCTGCATTTGCGCGAGGCTGGCAGCGAGCGCGCGATGATCCTGCTCTTGCATGGACACGAGGCCGGACAGAGCCCGTTCAAGGGCTGCCAGCCGTCGGTCAAGCTGCAGAAGCGCATCGACCGGCGCGGCGGAAGACGGCGCCGGCCTGACGGAAGCCGGTCGATCCCCTTGCAGGCCGCGCATGGTCTGTTCGATGCGTTGCAACCGTTGCTCGATACCGCTCAGACTCTGCGCCTGCGCGACACCGGCCAAGGGCAGCGACCAGACTGCCAGGACCATGGCCGCGAAACGTTTCGTCCGCTGTGCGCCGATGCTTCCGGACCGCGTCATCAGAACCTGAATCCCACGCCAGCGCCCAGAACAAGCGAACGCATCTTGTGCGACACCGTCTGGCTATTGCTCCCCTGCTCGACGGTCAGCCTGGAACTGGCGCCCAGATACTTGGCATCGACATTGATGTAGAGTTGCTCGTTGATGGCGATGTCGGCGCCAATCTGGACCACAGGTGCCAGCGCACCCTTAATATCGGCGGAATACGAAATGGGCGGGGTCACGGTGCGATTCGTCAGAATCTCACCGGGCTTTTCGCTATAGAAATTGGCGTAGGACAGACCGGCGCCGACATAGGGCCTGAACACCCTTGAGGACGGCATGACATGGTACTGGAGCATGGCGGTGGGCGTAATCAGCCCGGCCGAGACGAGCGTTCGACCGTTCCTGTCTTTCAGATCATAGGGCGCCCCGCCAAGCGTGAATTCAGTGGCGAAATGCTCGGTCATGAAAAAGGTCAGGCTCGCCTCGCCGCCCGGAGCCGCCTTGGCATTCGCGGAGACCGGGATGCCACCAAGGTCAAAGGTCACCGTACTGCTGCCCGAGCGCAGCACGTAATCGCCGCGAATCTTGATCAGAATGTCGCCTGGCTCGGCAAGAGCAGGCGTTGCGACTGACACAGCAGCAATTGCGCACAGGGCTGCAGCAAAACGGCGCATTTGTGGTACTCCCCTCATTGTCTGGCGCTGCCGGGCAGACCGACAAGCACGGTCTCGCCACGGCGGTTCTGGCTTTGGCTGATCTCATCACCGCCGGTTCGGGCCGGACGCTCCTTGCCGAAGGACGTGGGCACGAGGCGTTCGGCGGCCACGCCTTGGGCGGTGAGATAGAATTTCATGGCTGCAGCGCGCTTTTCACCCAACGCGAACTGATGTTCGCGCGAGCCGAACTCATCGGCATGACCCTGAAGCGAAGCGCGCACTTCGGGGTGGAGATTGAGCCATTGCGCATGACGGTCGAGAATGGCGCGCGCCGCCGCATCCAGTTCGGCACTGTCCCGTGCGAACAGAACGCGCGTCGTTCCCGCATAGCGCTCGAAATCCTCAACCGTGGCCGGTGTCTCGTGATCCCGCAGAAGCCGGCTCTGCGCTTCGTCCTCTTGAACTGTCAGCGGTGCGGGCGCCGGCCCTTGCATCTCGAAGCTGGGTGGCGGGCGCAGGGGCTGCACCGGGCGCTGACAGGACGCCAGCACGACCGACAAGCCGACCAACAACGAGGTGCCCAGGCAAGCACGAACGCGAAAACCATGCCGGAAGGAGGCCGACTCGTTCATGGCCTTTTTTCCGACCAGGCCGGCTCTCCGACGGAAAAACCGACCTTCACTTGCCGGGCCAATTTTCCGGTCAGATCGGTTATCCAGACGGCGGGGAGCGCGTCACCGGCAGCGGTGCGCTGGAAAGCGATCGCGCGCCCGCTGATCGCCCAGGCAGGGTCTTCATCCCGCCCCCCTTCGGTTATGATCCGTTCCCTGGAACCATCGGGCTTCATGACGCCGATACGCAACGTGCGGTTCTCGATTTTGGTGAATGCGATGAGATCGCCGCGCGGACTCCATGTCGGCGAGCCATGCGCCCCGGCACCGAAGCTGATGCGTTTCTGGCCGCTACCGTCGGATGCCATCACATAGACCTGCGGTTCGCCCGAACGATCGGATTCGAACGCAATCGACGTTCCGTCGGGTGAATAGCTCGGGCTCGTGTCCGCCCCGGCATTGCTTGTCAGTTGCCGAACAGCGCCGCTTGCAAGGTCGATGACATGGATGTCGGCCTCACCATCGCGGGCGAGCGAGAAGATGACCGAGGCACCGTCAGGCGAGAAACGCGGCGCGAACGGGACACCTTTGGGAACGTCAAGCGTTCGGATCTCGCCACTGTCGAGATCGCCCAGCACCAGCTTCTGTCCCGGACCGGCAAAAGATGTGTAGATGATCCGCCGACCACCGGCGCCAAAACGCGGCATCGCCACCAGTTCGCGCTCATCTGACAGGGAAGTGCGGTTTTCACCGTCAAAGTCCATCGACAGCAGGCTCGTTCCCTGGCCCGGAGCACTCCCTGCCTGGCCTATTACCAGCAACCGCGTATCGAAATGCCCTTGGTCGCCGGTCGTGAAGGCGAAGACCATGTCCGCGCATTTGTGTGCTGCGCGCCGCCACTGCGCCTTGCTGACCAGAATGCGCTGCGAGGTCTCGATGCGGGCACCAAAAACGTCGTACAGCACACAATCATAGGCAAGCGCATCGTTCCCCGAGGGCCGGGCGCGGCCCAACACCAGCGCCTGCGCTCCTGCACGTACAAAAGGTGCAAAGGCAACCTCTTCGGACCCGCTATATCGTCCATCGACGGAAACGAAGCGGTAGAGCCCCGTGGAAGACAGGTCCGCTCGCACGATGTGTGCCAGTGCCGCTCCCGCATCCTCGCCATTGGCGACGCCCGGAATGACGCCGCTGGCAACCTCGGGAATAGCGATCAGCAGGGGTGAGGCGGTGCCGTCGGTAATGTCGACATGCAGCGGCCCCTGAGCAAATGCTTGAGATGCCGTTGCCAACAGCGCAAGGGTCACCGGCATGACTGCCTTGATCATGATATGTCTCTCGGATCGAAATTGAGTTCTACGTCCGCCCATGCATCGTAGAGTTCGGCTGGCAGCCTGAGCGGCGCGCAGCGCAGCACGGCGCGGCGGACGCTTCCGGCGAGCGCATTGGCATAAGCGCCATTCGCAGCGGTCTGACCACTTATCCGGGCGACGGATGGTGAACCAGACACTTGCCCGTCCCGGCCAAGCCTGATCCGCATCAGGATCGTTACATGCCCACTACCTTCTTCCGTTTGCGGCGGATTCCAGCACGGGGTTATCTGCGAGCGGATCATATCGACAAGATTGGCGCGCTGCCGGATCGTGAGACCGGCAACCCCGCGCGGCACCGCCTGCCCAATGGCCGATCCGATTGCCCCCGAATTGAGACGGGGGCGAGGTGCCGACCCAATCGGCTTGCCCAGCGCGCGGGCCAACGATGCACCGTCAAGCCGACGGGCCGGGGCAACCGGCTGAGGCATCACCGGTGACGGATTGGCCGAGGCAGACGGAGTGGGCGCCGACGCCGGGGGTCGGGTAGGCGTCGGCGCCGCCGGCAACGGCCTGGCGACCGCACCGGGACCCAGCACCGGAGCCGGGCGTTCGCTGGGCTGCAATGATTCAGCGAGTTGGGATGGAGCAGCGCCCGCCTCAACGGGCGGCAAAGGCGCAACAGGAACGGTGGTTTCCTGCGGCATTGGGGCCGGTGCCGTTTGCCGGGCAGCAGCGGGGGTAGCCGCAGCCGCCGGTGCCGCAACCTCGACATCTTCGTGCCTCACAAATGCCGAATCGGGTAACGGCATGGCATGATCGAGATCCACGATCTCGATGGCCATCCCCACCGGGGGGATCATGATTTCGCGCGCGCGGAAGGTTACAAGCGACAGCAAGGCGAGCAGTCCAAGGTGCAGAAAAACGGATAGAAGGGAGGGGAGCCGCGCATTCACGGGAGTTTCTTCTGAACATCGGGGTCACGCGAATCCGACAGGAAGGCGACCTTTTCAAATCCCGACGCACCGATTTCGGCGACGATCTGCATCACCGTGCCATATGCGATGGCCTGGTCCGCACGGACAAAAACGCGCATGGCCGAAGGATCGCCGGAAGCCTGCGCCATCTGCTGCAGGGTATTGCCGAGCGCCTCGCGGGGCACGGACGCATCGCCAATGAATACTCCCCCGACGGCGTCGATTGTCACTACGACGGGCTTCTGGTCTGACGCGAGTTCGCGCGTCTTCGCCTGCGGCAGGTCGACCTTGACGCCCGTTGCCACAAGCGGCGCGGTAATCATGAAAATGACCAGCAGCACGAGCATCACGTCAACCAGCGGCGTGACGTTGATCTCGCTCAGAAGCTGAGCATGTGGGGATTTTCCCCGCCCGATGGACCTGGATTGCAGTATCATGACTGCATGTCCTCACCGACCGCGCACATCAGAAGTGCGACCCGAAATGGCGCGAAATGGCGAGTTCGAGCAGCCCTGCGATCGAGCGCCATTCGGCATCGACAGCGGCGAGCATCTGTACGAGCCGGTTGAAGCCCATCGCGGCCGGGATGGCGCAAAACAGGCCGACACCCGTTGCGAGCAGGGCTTCCGCGATACCCGGTGCCACAACGGCGAGCGAGGTATCCTGGCTTTGCCCGATGGCGAGAAAGCTGCCCATGATCCCCCAGACCGTTCCGAACAGGCCGATGAAGGGGGCGGATGTTCCAAGGGTCGCCAGCCATGCGGTGCTTCCCGCGAGATGTCGCTCCTCACGCGCGATAGCCATGTCGGCAATAGACACGACGCGCTGCCGGACCTGATCGTAATCACGGACCAGATTTTCCGAGGACCAGCGCCATTCGACCTCGATCGCGCCGAGGATGTGCGTGATCCGGCCTTCGGCGCCGTCGCTGAGATTGCGCAGATCGTCCTGGGTGCCGATAGTGGTCAGCAGGCGCTTGACGATGCGCGAGCGCTGCAGTTCACGCCAGATCGCCCAGGCCCGGCCGATGATGATCGACCACGAAGCGATCGAGGCCAGCAGCAGGAGCACGATAATCGTCTGGACCAGCCGATCAGCCTCAAGAAAGATATGAAAAGGCGAAGCGGGGGATGCCAACCAGTCGAACTTCACGCGATGTCTCCTGTTGCTTACCGGGCGATCAGCGTTTGACGATGGCGCGGATGAAGGTGTCGATGTCCGGCAGTCCGGTTACGGGAATGCCTTCCTTGCGCTGGAAGGCCTTCAGCGCATCCGTGAATGCCGCCGAGGGAGCCCCCGTCGCCATTCCTTTGAAGGCCTGTTTTGCGATCAGGGCTGTCTGGAGCCGTTTCAGCGATTCCTGATGGATCGAAACGGTCTTGTAATCGGCGGTCACCTGCACCAGCGGCGAGGCCGCAGTCTGGCGCAAGGGCCGTATCACATCGATGGCACTGGCCGCCGCGTTCTCCAGAAGCATCCGGGGATTGGTGCGGCAGACGACCGCGACCACATTGGGGAAATCGGTGCCGCCTTCGGTGGGCATGGTATCATACGTGTCTGCGACTAGCCGGTTGTGAGCTGTCGCATAACCAAGCAACCAGTTTCCGTAGCGCAAGAAGTCGTCCGGCCTGGCAAGTGCTGCGACATAGGCTTCGCAGGTTTGCGATCCGAGGCCTCTTACGGAAAAGTTGCCAGTCTTGTCTGCGGCCTGCGCTGTTACGGACCCAGGGCCGACAGCGCCAAGGCTGACAGCGGTTGCAATCGCGATGGGCACAAGCGAGCGGCGAAGGCTGACAACAAACATGGAGGTTACGTTCCTGATTGGGTGGCGGCATCGAAAATTCTGCAAGCGGAAAGACGATGCGCTGAAAATCTGCCGGGGAAGGCCCCCGCGTCGGATCGAACGCGGGGGCACACCCGGAAAGGCAGCTTGTGGCAGGCTGCCGGTTGGTTTGGGGGTATTTCCGGGTCATCCGGCGCTCCGAGGCAAGGAGCGCAGGAATTCCTTGGCTTAGAGCGGCCTGTAGCCCGTAACGTTCACGTTGTTCCCACCGATGGTGAGCGTGCTCGTCGCGCTGTTGCCATAGGCGGCCGCACCCAGCGAGTTGCCGTTGATCGACAGGCTGGAGTTGGACACGCCGCCGGTGTTGCCGGCACCGCTGGCCACGGCATTGATCGCGAGCGCGCCAGTGCCAACGCCGGTGGTCGCATTGATCGCGCCGGTGTTGCTCTGGTTGCTTGCGATAGCCGCCGTCGTCGGGGTCGTGCCGCTGGCCGGGCTGTTGAGCGCAGCAAGCGTCAGCGAGTTGGTGGCGGCGTTGCCATAGGCGACCGCAACCGCGCTGTTGCCGTTCAGTGCCACTGAGGAGTTGGTCACCGAAGGCGCCGTTCCCAGATTGTTGAACGACGCCCCGTAGGTGACGTTCGCTGCTGCCGTGATGGCACCAGTGTTGGCCTGCTCGTTCAGCACGGCGAAGCTCGCCGCGACGCTGTCGGTGCGGGCACCGGTGAGCGAAACCGAACCGCCGACACTAGTGTTGGCGAAGGTGGTCGCAGAGGCCGAGAGCGCATTGGTGGCGGTGTTGCCGCCTGCGCGCGCGGTCGTAGCGTTGCCGTTCAGCGTCACCGAGCTGGTATCGACCGGGCTGGGATCGGTGCCGCTGGCAGCGTCATAGCCCGCAACCACAACGTCAGCCTTGGTCGTGGCGGTCGCCGACACGGCACCACCGCTGACCTGCTGGTTGACGACACCTGCCGAGGCGCTGTCCGAATTGGCCGAAAGGGTCAGCGAATTCGTCGAGCGGTTGGCCATTGCCGCAGCCGTGGTGGCGTTTCCGCTGAGATCGACGGTGCTCTGGTAGATGCCGTTGGTTGCGAACTGGCTCTGGCCGGTCGCTCCGCCGTCATTGTTCCAGACGTTGGTCGTCGCCGTCGCGGTAACCGCATTGGTCCCAACCGTCTGGGCGTTGTTAACAACATAATCAGCTGCAGCAACGTAGGTGCCAGCCGAGCCGGACAGCGAGGCATTGGCGCCGTAAGTCTGGTTCGGAGGGCCCGCAACCGTGGTCGACGTGAGGGCGGTATCGGCCGTAACCACCATGCTGTTGGCGGCATCGTTGACGGTGGACGAGGCGATGTTGGTGTTGTTGTCCAGCGTCAGGTTCGACGTGCTGTTCGCCGCCGGAGCCGCGACGGTCATCGTCGACGAGGCCGTGAAGCCACCCGAACCCGAAGCCGTCTGAACCGACTGCAACGCACCGTTGGTGGCAATGCTACCACCCGCCAGCGTCATGCTGTTGGCTGCGGTGTTGCCGATGGTGGCCGCCGACTGCGCATTGCCCGAAACGGACAACGTGCTGCCGGTGATGTCGCTGGTGCCGTTGGCCGATGCTGGCGCACCGACGCCCAGCGTCACGATATCAAACTTGCCGGTAACCGTCGTTGTTTCGTCACCCGTCACCGACTGGTTGCTGGCGAGCGCGTGATCGGCCGTGGCAAGGGTCGAAGCAGGCGTCGCAGTTGCACCAACAGTGGCGTCCGAAGCGGCCAGCGTGCTGCTGCCGGTTACCTTTACGCTGTTGGTTGCCGCGTTGCCCGTGGTCGCGCCGGAGATGGCGTTATCGTCCACCTTAACCGTGCTGTTCGAGATATCCCGACCGACAGTGACGTTCGCGCCGCTGAAGGACGAGATCGTCGCACCAAGACCACCTGTGCTCGACTGGTTGTTCGCCAGAGCCGAGGTCGTTGTGGCGTTAGTTGCCGAAAGCGCGATGCTGTTGGAGCCGGTGTTGGCGGTCACAGTCGAGCGCTGCGCATTGTCGGACACAGACACGGTGCTGGTGCCAACGTCGCTTAGAGTGGGATCGGTAACGCCCGTTGCCGAGACGCCGAACACGGCGCCGACGGTGCTGTAGAGGTTACCGGTATTACCCTGCACGTTGGCGACGGCCATGTCGGCATTGGCAGTACCAGTGGTCCCGTTAGCGCTGCCCGCAGACGAAGCGCTGACACCATTGCCGCGAGTCAGGTTGGTCGCATTGGCAGCCAGTGCATTGGTCGCGCTATTACCCTTGACCGAACCGGCCGTTTCGTTGCCATCGACCGTCACGCTGCTGCCGGTGATGTCGTTGCCAACCGTGACGATGACACCGCCAGCCGCCGGCGTTCCTGCCGAACCGCCAGTGGTGTACGACGCCGGGAATGAGCTCGAGCTGGTTAGCTGCCCCGTAGCGGTGAGAGTGATAACTCCGTCCGAGTAGGTGAACGTGTTAGCAGGATAGGCAGCAGCCAGGGCATCACGATCCGTAGATGTACCAGCCGCCGTACCGGTGAACGTATAGTTCCCAGCAGAACCGGTGCTTGCACCCGCAAACGTGAAGTTCCGCGTCGTCGGCGAAGTAGCAGCGGTCCCCGCCATGCCGATCCAGGCGCTGGCGTTGCCTGCCATGGTCTGATTGCTGGCGATGGCAGCGCTGGTGCCCACGTTAGTGCCCGACAGCGTGATCGCATTGCCGGTGCCCAGCGTGGCGTTGCCGGTGGCATTGGCCGTCAGGCTGTTACCATCCGAGGCGATGCTCGAGCTGGTCAGGCTACCGCTGACCGCGGTCTGGACCAAGGTGCTCTTGGTCGGCGTGGTGAAGCTGTCGACCAGACCGGCCTGAACGCTCGTCCCCGAAGCCACCGATTGCTTGTTCGCCACCGCGAATGCGGCATTGGCGGTTGCAACGCCGCTGCTGACACCTGCCGAAGGAGCTTCGGTGCCGAGCGTCGTGATCGTGGTGGCCGAAGCGGTGATCGCGCTGCCGCCACGGTTCGCTGCGGCATCAGCCAGAACAGCGTTGCCCGACGCGCTCAAGGCGGAGCTGGTCGTCACATCACCGGTGATCGCATTGGAAACGATCGGCGCGTCCGAACCCGCGCCACCCATCTGGGCGACGATGCTCAGCGTGCCCGTGGCGACGGTGGTCTCTTGCTGCGATGCGATGGCCGCGACCGTGCCCG
This sequence comes from Novosphingobium sp. GW835-FHT14H07, assembly GCF_058793515.1. Classification (NCBI taxonomy): domain Bacteria; kingdom Pseudomonadati; phylum Pseudomonadota; class Alphaproteobacteria; order Sphingomonadales; family Sphingomonadaceae; genus Novosphingobium; species Novosphingobium sp. GW835-FHT14H07. Next base: position 200,185 of record NZ_JBXAFX010000004.1, on the reverse strand, counting down.
AGGCTGGCGAGGCGAGCGTTCCGGTGGCGATGCTGTTCGCCGCGATGGTGGTCGCGTTGGACACCTCGTTGCCGCGTGCCAGCGCCGTGGCGGCGTTGCTGTCGTTGGACAGCGTCGAGCCCACTACGTTGCCGGTGACCGAAGCGCCAAAGTTTGTTCCAGCATCGTCGATCAAAGCAGTGACGGTCTTGGCTCCAGCGGCCGATACCGCCAGTTCCTGCTTCGACACCGTGGCATAGCCAGCGATAGCCGAGGTGTTGTGAACGGTAGATGTGGGAGGCGTTGCAGTGGGATCCCCAGCAACGTAAGTTGCACCAGCCTTGGCCTGGCCCGTGGACTCGGCCGCAAGCGTGATGGCATTGCCGGTGACCGACTGGGTGTTCGAACCCGAGTTGGCGACTGCAGTGGCTTTCTGGCTGTTGTCCGTCAGAGCGACCGTGCTGTTCAGCAGCGCGTTGGTCGACGGCCCCGAACCGGTCGTAAACCCGACAGAGCCAGCAGTCGTGGCGGTCAGAGAGCTGTTGACGCTCGACTGGGCAGCGGCAATGCCGCCGGAACCGCTGGAGTTGTTGACGTCAAGGTTGAGCGCGGTCACGCCCGAGTTGAGGACGCCCGTGGCGCTCTGGCTGTTGCCCACGAGTGTCGCGGTGCTGGCCGATGCGCCATGGTCGATGGTGATCCCCATCGCGGTATTGTCCGTCACCGTCGCAGCGGTGCTGGTGTTCTGTTGCGACAGCGAGATACCGATGTCGGTGGTGCCTGCAACAGTGGCCGCAGTCGTTGCGGCAACCGAAGATGCGCCAACGGTCGCGTAGCCGGAGCCGGTCACATTGTTGAGATCGCCATTGACCGTCAGGTTGGCGCTGTTGGCATAGCCGGTTGCCGACGAGGCATTGCCCGTGGTCGCGGACGAGCCGACGGACACGGTGCTGTTCAGCAGCGCATAGGCGGCCGCGTCATTGTTCGTGACGTTGGCGTTGACTGACCCTTGGGTGTTGCCGTTCAACACAAGACCGGGGGTCGGCGTGCTGTAGCTGTTGAACTGCTGTTCCTTGCTGATGGAGACAGCGGCAGTTTCCGTAACAGACTGAGCCAGCGCCGACGTGGCGCCAAACGTGGCGAGAAGCGCTGTGCTTGCGCCGGTCATCAGGACCGAACGCATTTTGCGTGTATTGGTGGACATGTACCACTCCGTGATTTGAGGAAAAATGTCTTGACAAATAGAAATAACTCCCCCCCCCTGAGGAAGCGCGCACTCCTTTCCGCTATTTCCTGATCTGAATTCGTGCGATTTCCTGCATGCCCGGCCCATCCCGGTGGATGGACGTATCGGCCTTGTCCGGCCGCCAGGTGACGCTGATGCCGCCCGGGGCAATCCCGCGATTGGCCAGCGCTGTGACAATCGCCGCCAGACGCGCGTCGATCAGGCTGTCGCGCTTGGCCGGATCCCAGTTCTCGGTTTCGCGCGCGATGATCATCACGTTGACCGGGCCTCTGGCGGCCTGAAGCACGATCTGGTCGAGCACGGCCTGCGCATTGCCCATCAGGGTTGTGTCACCGAATTCGAAGCCAAGCTGGAGCATGGCCCCGGAAGGCGCATCGCCCGATGTGCTGACACCGTTGAGCGTGGCCGAGGGCACCGGTGCCGAGGGCGCGACGGGAAGCAGCGAAACGGGACCAGCCGATGCCGCGCCCTGCCGAAGCGGTGCAGCGAGCGCGCGACCGCGCAACTGATCGGCGGAAAATTCGGGAATGGTATCCTGCCGCTGCCCCATGCAGATCGAAGGATCGACTTTCGCTACCGCCGAGATCAGCCGCATCGTCGCTTCTTCCAGCGCGGTGCGGATGCCGAGTTGCAATGGCTCCTGTCCCTTGGCACCGACATTGATGTCGAACAGGTCTGTGCCGAAGAAACGGAAGACGTTCGCCCCAATCTCGTATCCGGTGAACTGCTTGGTCAGGCTGATCGTCTTGATCACTTCCAGCGACCGGGAGTTCACGATGCGCAGATCGACGGCAACGCTCTGGGTATAGACCCGCGCCTTCGGGCCAATATTGTTGATGACAACTTCACCGCCACCTGAACGGATATCGTAATTGAGTTCGGTGATGCCGCCGACGATGTAGTAGTCGGACTTGGTGATGGTGCCGCCGAAATAGGGAAGCCACGGCACGCGGTTGCCATTGACCTCATGCACGTCACCGTCGCCAAGCTGACGCCGGTCGGTGTAACCCAGTTCGCGTTCCGCTATGGTAGGGTCGAAGCGCTCCGCAATGGTCAGCGGCCCGCCGATCTTGCCAAGCGCCGAATAGACCATCAGCGCCCCGCCCTGCGTGATCGCGTTGCCCTCGTTGATCGAGTATTTGCCGGTGTAGTCCTTGACATCACCGACCGCGATCACACGGCGCGGCCCGTTTTGGGCAACGAGCTGATCACCAAAACAGGCCAGAGCGGCTTCCATAGGCGAGCGATTGTCGCGGACGGGTGTTCCAAGCGGCGTGGGTGCCTCACCTGGAGCCAGGCGCTGCGTGTTCACGCCGGGGTGAAGAGCCGAGCAGCCCGAAGTTGCGAGCGCTATCGCGACAAGTGCCGCCGAAGCACGCAGCTTCCCGAAGGCAAACGAAGAGAAAATCATATCGCCGCGTCAATTCAAAGAACTGTATTGGCATGCGGTCGACCCTGTCACCGTCGCGGTCTGGTCACCCGAATTGTCCTGTTCGGTATTGAGCGCCTGATAGTTGTCGCCGCGCACACTTGTGGAAATGGCGCCCGACGTGCTCGAACCGACTGAACCCGAATTGGACTGGTTGGCTGTGTTGCTTCCAGAACCGGATGCGCTGGCCAGCGTCGTGGTGTTGTCGTTGCCAGTCGAAGTGGAACTGTGCCCCGCAGTGGAAGGCGAATTGGCTACCGCGTTGGTCACGGAGTCGTTGCCGATCGCGCTCGCACCGACGGAGCAGTTATACTGACGATCGATATAGGTGTTATAGACAGGTGCCGCGTAGGTACCGTTCAGTTTCTTCCAACGCAGATCTTCAAGGTAGGCCCGGTTGACCTTGTCGGTGCTGGTCTGGAATTGCCATGCGACATTTTCGCCAACATTGTTGGCAAAAACCGGCGTCGGTATCAGCCCGGCTGCGGCTAGCGCTCCCATGAGGATGCGGAATTTGGACACTAGAATTTCTCCGTCACATGAGCTGGCAAGGATGTTCGCGCAAGCTTGGCGGTCGGCTGCTGGGCCGAAAGTGGCCAGCGCCGCAGTCGTGCGCCCCGATCAAGGGCATCTGAGAGGCGGGCGTGCTTATCGAGCGGCTCGCCTCGCCCCTCAGGCGCAGCCCGCTTCCCCCCAAGCCAGAGGCGGCTGCGCGATGAAGGCGCTGAAATGTCAAACGGCGAGACACCGCTCCGGACAGCCTTTGGCGGTCATATCCGAATGCGGTGCCTCGCCTCCCCGTGGCGCGACCCGAGGGAACCGGCGTGAAGGGGTAAGTTGCCGGACCAAGGGCATTGCCCCCGGAAACCAACGAGGTGTCTGGATGGCTATCGGACAATCCGAGACTTGGGCGCAGGCGCGACAGCGTCACTGGAATGCGCTCCAGATCGCCCAGGCGACGAAAGCCCAAAAGACAAGCGCGATGGGAAAGGCAGCGACGACGACAAGCACAAGTGGGCTTGCCTCTCCACCATCGTCCTGCACGCCTTGATAAAAGAAATCGCGATCCGGCACGCTCGATACGTCACGGTAATCGCTATCATCCAGCGCGCCTTTGCGTTCATCGAGCAAGATTGGCGAAAGCGTTGGAGACGAACTCATCCGAAAGCCCTCCACAATGCGATCAAGCCCCACCAGAGCAGAGCGCTCAGAGGGATGGCGATGAGAATGCCCCGTGGATTCCGGCGCTCGCACTCCGGCGCTTCGGCGCCAGGTTCGCACGGCATGATGAGCCATTCCCAGCGCCCCTTGGCGCTCGAATGCTCGCGACCGTTCATTGGCCTACCGCCATGCTGGAAGACGCGAGTGAATCATGGGCAGCATCACCGGACAGACCGGCTCCGAATGACCGCGGGCGACTCAGCGAAGGCCTTCCCCAGAAAAAGCCTTGCTGCCACCGGCAGCCTGCTTTTGCCGCCAATGCGGCCTGCTCTGCGGTTTCGACGCCCTCTGCGATAACCGTCGCACCGAGCGACCAGGCAAGACCGACAAGATGCTCGAATATGCCCTGCTGGGCTTCGCCGTAGCTCGCATAATGCAAAAAGAAGCGGTCGATTTTCACGAAATCGGGCGACAGCGCCATCACATTTCGGATCGACGCATATCCGGTTCCGAAATCGTCGATCGCTATCCGGCAGCCCAAAGAGCGCAGGCGATCCACGAAGCGCACCGCCTCGCTCATGTTGGGGATTGCGGATGTTTCGGTAATCTCCACAACCAGCCGACGCGCCACCCACGGCGCTTGCCGGAGGCGCTGCGCAGTCTCCTCCCAGAGATCGTCAAGAGCAGCGCTTCGTGCCGAAATATTGACGCCTATCGTGACCTCGCCTGGCTGACGATCAAGTTCGTCCAGCGCCATCGCCACTACACGGTGATCAAGGAGGCGAATGAAGCCGAGCCGCTCCAACGCGCCTAGCGCGCCCTCAAGAGAAGAAACCTGACCATCGCGATCAATATGACGAAGGCAGCCTTCCCAATAAAGCGCGCCTTCGAAGTCGCCTGCCTCCGCCGCCCGATCGGCATCCCTGACTGGCTGCCAGGCGAGGACCGGTTCAGCATCGCCGCCTTTGCTACCAAGCCCGGTCAGAAGCCCAGAAGCCATCGCCATATCGGAACGATATTGCTCGGCCCAACCACTGTCGGGTCGCGCAACGTCACCTGCGAAACCGCCTCCGACTTGACCAAGTACACTCGTCACTGTCGGCATTGCCGAAGCCGAAATCAGTTCGTCGACGGAAAGCGCGAAATGTATGCTGCCAACTGACGTCTCGACAGGCAGAAGGGGCGCGTCGGCGCACAACCGCTTCAACCAGTCGACGCATTCCGCAACCGAATTGCCTGACTGACCGGCATGGCGCCAGATAAGGCATTCCATGACACCGTTCGGGCCAGGCTCAACAAGGCCATTCACCCCTAGGGCATCGCTCAAGCGCCGCGTCAATTGAACCAGCACGGCGCGAGCCGCGTCTTCACCGTAAGCCTGACGGATATGGGGAAAGTTGTCGACGCGAAGACTGAAGCTCAGCGCAGCGCTTTCAACGAGGCGGCGACGAGGCAAAGGCAACGGGTGCACATTCCCGCCGACCTGCCCGCCATGAACGCTGCCCCCTCTCGCTGCCATTACGAACCCCTCCGAAACGCAGAAACAAAGAAAATAATCAATATAATCCCGCATCAGTTAAGAAGATAACGCGGATTAATTGATCGCATCAGTGAAATTCTGAAAAATAAATTCAGATTTCATTGCATTAATTAAGTACTTCCTTCGCGCCGAATTTTAGGAGAACGAAAATGTTTTTCGAACTATGGCAGCGGGTTAACTTGAGGATCATTAACAACCCTCAAGGCGAGATGCCGAGTCAATTTGGTGGCAATCCGGCGGCGTAATGGTGCCATTCCGGCGGTAGATTGCCTTCGCGACACCACGACGCGCAGATAGACAATTTTACGGTCACCATCGTCATTGCGGCATGCGCAACCGTTCTTTATGGACAGAGCGCATCGAGCCGAGCGCAAACGCAAAGGGCAGTGCAGCTGACTAAGAGCCACAACATCGAGCCCGATGGGACGAAAGCGACGCTCCCGCGCGAGTTGCTCCATGAACTGAAGCAGCCGCTTAATGTGATCCGCCTTGCCACGGACAATATCCGCGTGCGCATCCTGCCGCTTCTTGAAAGCGACGAGGCCGGGTATCTCGCAGCGAAGCTCGACCGGATCGAAAGGCAGATTTATCGCGCTGCGAACTTATGGGATATTGGCGTGGATGCGGGAGAATCGCTCGCAACTGCGCCGCGCCCTCTGAAGGACACGCCCCCCGCATAGGATCAGCGGTAAACGGGAATCACGGGGAACGGGCTCGCGCCTCGGAAATCAAAAAGCACGGCCCGCATTCACGAAACGAGGCACCGCGTCAACAGTGCGGCTGCAAACCCCGCTCTCCCTCGAGAGCCGATCCGTCAGGATTGGCGCCGCGCGATAGTATCCAGCAATTGAGACACATCGAGAGGCTTGATCAAGACCGGCGGCGCCGGTTTTGCGAACCTGCTCATCTGCGTTTCGGTGACCGGGCTGCCCGTAAGCAGCACAATGCAAGGCCCGCTGCCGTGCCAAACCTCGGCTATATCCAGTCCGCTTTCGAGGCCCAGACTGACGTCGATCACCGCCACCGTGAACGGGCTTTGACGTGCCTTATCCAACGCTTGCCCCACGGTATGCGCAAGCGTCACGGTCATGTCGTAGCTTTCAAGAAGCTCTGCAAGTTCCTCGGCGCTGTCGATGTCGTCCTCGACCAGGAGGACGCTCACTGCCTGCTCGCTCATTCTCCCTCCTGTTCTTCGCTCAGGATTTCCTCGACCGCGACCAGCAACTCCCGATAGTCGACCGGCTTGACGAATTGGGCCGACACACCCTGCTCCCGTCCGGCTCGCCGGAAATCCTGATCGCCATAGGCAGAAAGCAGCACGGCAGGGATATTGCTGTGCTCCCGCTGCTCGGTGCGGATGCGGTTCAGCAGTTCGATACCCCCCAGTCCGGGCAATTGAATATCGCAAATCATCAGATCGAAATGCGACTCGCCCAGCAAAGTCAGCGCCGCCAGACCGTCTCGGCACCCCTCGGCTCTGTATCCATGGTCGCGCAATTCCAGGAGCAGGTCTTCAAGCAGGTCCGCTTGATCTTCCACACACAGGATGCAGGCTGGCATGTTCATACTGTGACGTTCTGCCGCGCGCTGGTGCCTGAAACGGCAAGCCGGACGGCCGCGCCGCATTCGTTGCATGCGATCACGCGAACGCCGCCCGGCGATATGACAATTGTGCAGACAACATCGTATCTCATGGGACCACCTTCTATACCGGCCGACCTTCGGCCGCGACAAAAACCGTTGCCTGGTGTTCGTGCGTTTATCATAGGGCATCCCCCATGTGGAGTTGGCAGACGTCCGCGGGATAACCGACGACATTGGACGTCAAGCATGGGGATGGTACGAGATCATGTTGGTCAAGACGCTGACCGCCTGCGGAGCGACGATTTGGCGGGGGTATCCCGCAATCATCGCCGCCCTGCTGTCAGGCAGTCCGGCCCTGGCCCAAAGCGAAGAAGCCCATGACGATCTGATCGTCGTCACCGCCACCAAGCGCGCCGAGAACCTGCAATCGGTGCCGATCTCGATCTCCGCGATCAGTGGCGACACGCTGACGAGCGCGCGCGTAACCAATGTCGACACCCTCGTCAGCAGAGTGGTCAACCTGCAACTCAATTCGGTCGTTGGAGACAACACACCGATCTTCGCCATGCGCGGCGTGTCCATGTCCGACTACAGCCTCAACCAGTCCAGCCCGGTCGCGACCTATTACGACGAGGTCTACAAAGGCAATTTCGCCCTGCTTGGCGTTTCCATGTTCGACCTTGAACGCGTTGAGGTTCTGCGCGGGCCACAAGGCACACTCTATGGCAAGAACACCACTGGCGGCGCGGTCAATCTGATCGCGCGAAAGGCGAGCCTGGGGAAGACGGACGGCTATTTCACCGCAGGCTATGGCAATTACGACCGCATCGACAGCAACGGCGCGATCAACCTGCCGCTTGGCGACATGGCTGCCTTGCGCCTTGCGGGCACTTTCGCTCGGGCAGATGGCTGGTTCAGGAACGTCGTGCCGGGCAAGGCCGACCTCGCCTCGGTGCGCGAATGGGCACTCCGCACGACCATCTATGCAGAACCGGCCGATAGTCTGCGCCTGACCCTGCGCGCTTCGACGAGCAAGCAAACGCCGCGCAACTATGGTGTCTATGCGCAGCCCGAAGCGGTCAATCGAATGGGCCTCGGCAAGTGGGAAATCGCTTCCAATATCGATGAGCGCCGCTTTGCGGAAACCTGGTCAGTCGCGGTAACCGCCGATGCGGACATCGCGGACTGGCTGACGCTGACCAGCATCACTTCTTACGACAAAGGCAAGCTCTGGTTCTATGAAGACACCGACGGCACGGCCGCACAAACCCTGGAAATCCCCTATTTTGACGATGCCAGCCAGGTAGCGCAGGATTTGCGGCTCACCAGCGACCTCGCGGGGCCCTTCGACTTCATTCTGGGCTTCTATCTCAGCCGGGAGAAGGTGCTCAACGCTACCACTCTCGAGATCGCCAAGGATGTCGATTCCGATGGCATTCCAGGCATCACCGCCAACGACTGCGCTGTTGGACTGCCGCTCGCCTGCCTGTTCAGCAACCGCTTCAGGCAGGTCAAGAAGAGCCTCGCCATCTACAGCGACGTCCAATATGCCATCTCCGATGCGCTGACCTTGCGCGGCGGCCTGCGCTATACCGATGACCGTGGCGTCCAGGCCGATTTCGAGGCTAACGCCCTGGGCATCGACGGCACGCTGGTCGCCAATCTGATCCCGTTGTCCGAGCTTCGCTACAGCACCCAAAACCTGTCTGGAAAGATCGGTTTCGACTACAACTTGACCGGTGGCGGCCTCCTGTACGTGCACGCCAGCCGCGGATACCGCGCTCCGAGCTTCAATGCCCAGGCCTTCTTCGATCCATCGGAACTCACCGTGGCCAAGCCCGAGGAGGTGACTGCCTATGAAGCGGGCGCCAAACTACGGCTTGCGGGCGGCGCGGTCACGCTGAACATGGCGGCCTTCCATTACGACTACCACAACCAGCAGTTCATCAATGTCGATCCAAGCAACGCCGCACAAACGCTGCTCAACATCGACAAATCGCGGATCTATGGCGCCGAAGCCGAGTTTTCGTTCCGTGCCAGCGAGACCCTGTCACTGCGCGGCGGACTGGGCCTGCTATCAGCCAGGATCGTGCGCGGCTCGGTCAGCGGCGTGAACGTCGCGAACAACCGTCTCTCGAACGCGCCGCGACTGACATTCAATCTGGGTGCAGACCTGACCCTGCTCGACACCGGCATCGGTCGTCTGTCGCTCCACCCTAACGCGACCTATCAATCTAGCCAGTTCTTCGAGGTGTTGAACATCCCCAGATTGCGTCAACCGGGCTATGCCATTTTCGAGGCGCATCTCGACTTTGCAACTTCGGATGGCCGCTGGCACGCTTCGCTATGGGGCAAGAATTTGACCGACAAGCACTATTTCACATCGCGCATCGATCTTCTGACAGGCTTCGGACTGGACTACAATCACATCGGCGCTCCGCGGACCTATGGCATCACCATGGGGGCCAGCTTCTGAAAAGGGCGGCTTGAAGCCGGCGCGCCGCATTCGAAAACGAACACGCCATCGACATTCGGCCGCGATCTCTTCAGGCCTGCAACGTACCGGTCAAGGCCGAGACCGAACGCGACCGCATTCGAGCAATGCCGCCATTGCCTGGCCGATCCTCAACATGCAGGGCGTCACGCAGCGACATTCTGATGCGAAAGCATGACCGGAACGGTCAGTCTGACAACCGTCCCGGTGTCATCGGACGCGATCGCAAGATCGCCGCCGAGCGATACGACGAGCTTGCGCGCAATATACAACCCCATGCCCGCCCCCTCGATTCCGGTCGAACTGCGACCGCGATAGAAACGCTGTCCGACATAGGCGAGATCCTCGTCGGGAATGCCCGGACCATTGTCGGCGACAGTGATGTGTACAAGGTCGCCATCCGGGTGAAGCGTGATCAGGATCGGTGTTTCGGCGGCAGTATACCGCATGCAGTTATCAAGCACCGACCCGAGGGCAATCGGCAAGGCCGGACCATCGGCGATCGGCGGTCCCTGATCGGGGAGATCGAGCGTCAACCGCGACGAGGGGATGATGGAGCAGGCTATGTCCCGAACCAGTGCGCCGGAATCCACGGCACCGGTCTGGTCTCGGTTGCCGTGGGCAAAATCCATGGCGGTGCTGTCGACCAGCTTGCCGAGCAGCGTCGAAATGGTCTGGACCGAACTGCGCAATCGTCCCGCCCGCTTGCGCAGTTCGGCTGCTGTGAGGGCCTCGGCTTTGCGATCGATAATCTGCGCACCGCTGTCGATCACGGACAAAGGCGTGCGCAATTCATGCGACATGATCCGTACGAACCGTATCTGCTCTTCGTTGGCGGCGCGCTGCCGCATCAGTGCGAGACTGAGCGCCCGCTCCTGCGCGCGAATCCGGTCATGGGCGTCGCCAAGACGGTTGCCGGTGTCCACGATGCGGTGCCCCAGATCGTCGAGTTCGGTGATGCTCGATCCCGCGAAACCTTGCCGGTAACCCCCATCGCCGATGCGCCGGATCAGCCGGGTAATCTCGTCCAGCGGCGCCGCTACCCTTGTGCTCATCCGGTTCGCGCGCCGATAGAGGAACAGGAAGAACAGAACATAAAAGAGAAACAGGACCGCCAGCATGACCAAGCCCACCATTTCAAACCTGGCGCGCAGCATATCGGCTTTGGCGTGAATGCGCGCCGTTGGCGCGATCACCACCAGCCGCCAGTCCGCACCGGCGATGCGGGCGAAGCTCGCGAGCTGGCGACCATTGGCAAAATCGAGATTCACGAAGCCGTCCGGTGCCTTCACCATGGCGCTGGCCAGCACCTTCATGTCCTCGCGCTTGAAGATGTTGAACTGATCAGGCTTGAAGGTGTCGGACATGATTGCCTGCGCGTAATGATGCGCGGTCAATTCCTTGAGGCCGAAGTCCCGCTCGCCGGCCGGCGGCATCGCAATGATGCCGCCTTTACGGTCGATCAGCACTGCATAGGCGCCCCAGGGAAGGCGAAGGCCATTGAGGCGATTGACGATGGTATCGAGCGTCAAATCGATACCCACCACGCCTTCGAGCTTTCGTCCGCGCCAGACCGGCGCAATCGATGAGACCATCCATCCGTGCCCTGCCGGATCGATATAGGCATCTGTCCACACAGGGCGGCGGGCAGGATTGTGGGCTTCGTCCGCCTCATAATAGAAATTGTAGCTGGGAATGACCATGCCCGGAGCATATTGCTTGCCCGCATCGACGTAGGGATAGATCCTGTTGTAGCTGTCGAACGTGTTGAAATAGATCGACGCGATAGAAGGATCACTTTGCTTGATGTCGATCATGAGGGGATCGAGGGCGGCAAGCTTCCAGACCTTGGCAATCTGTTCCGGTCCTACTGGCGCCGCATTGCTGTAAAAACTCGCGGTCGTACCATTGTCGTAGCGTGTCAGAAAAACGCCTGTTGGCGACAAGTCATAACGCGCCCTTTCCGCCGCGGACGGGCTATAGTCGCCTTCAAGCGCGCGCAAGGTCTGGCGGGCGAATGTGCCCGTCCTGCGAGAAACATCTGACAGACTCGTATTGATCGTCTCGGCCTCGCGGCGCGCGACGTCGGCAAGAAAATCGCGCGAGACGGCATTGAGTTCGGCGATGTTCTGACGATAGATTATGACATTGCTGACCCAGTAGACCGCCAGAAAACCGATTTCTATGACGAGGAGAGGAATGATGGCCGAACGCAGATAGGAGCGCCAAAGCCATTTGCGGAGCGGAAGGCTCCCTTGAGCGCCGTGGTTGCGGTCACATGAATTGTCTGCGATCAGTTCATCATCCCCACGCCGCCACTTGCTGCGCAGAACTTTCAACAAACCTTTTGAGACGATGCGGCTGAAATCCAATTTTCCTTACCTGAACGCAGATAGCCTCGAAGCCTTTTCGCTTCTGGGGTGTCCGCTTTACATCTACAGCTTCGAAACGCAAAGAATCTGCTGGGCGAACCGCCCCGCAATGGGATTCTGGGATGCCACCAGCGAAGAGGAACTGCTGAACCGGCTCTTGACGCCATACAGCGATTCGACGCGCATCCGCCTTGGTGATTATCGCGAGGCGTTCGGAAGGGCAGAGATTCGGCACGAGAGCTGGACCTTCTATCCGCGCGGCAGGGCGACAGCGGCGATGTGCCGTTGCAGCGGGGTGAGCCTCGATGGACACGATCAGGCCATGCTCGTGGAAATAGAGGCCCGGCTCGATACCGAATTGCCGTTCGCAGACCTGCGCTCGCTAGAGGCGCTGCGCCATACGCGGCTGATGATTTCTCTGTTCACCGAAGAGGGCAGTCTGCTGACCCAGAATCCGGCTGCGACCCGGACCTTCGGCCATCTTGGGGGAAGCGCCGGAAACGAAAGCGACTGTTTCCGGGCAATGTTTGCCGATCCGGACGCCATCGTCAGCCTGCTGGCAGAAGGTCGCGAGCAAAGCGGGATCAAGACGACTGCGGTCATGGCGCTCCCCGATGCCCCGGTTCATTCGCTCGATATTTCATTTGTCAGCGATCCGGTGACCGCGCGGCGCTCGATCCTGGTTACGCAGGAAGACATCTCCCCGCTCATCGAAATGTCGCGCCAGCTCGCCGCAAGCGAATATGCGCTCGACGCCGTGCTCAATCTCAATCTGGCGCCCTCACTGGTGCTGTCGGTCGGCGAATGCCGCGTCGTCAAGGCCAATCATTCTGCGCAGCAGCTGCTGGGCGAGGCAATCCACGAGAATGACGGATGCGAAGCGGTATTCGAGACGCCGGATGACTTTGCACGGCTGAAAGGCATGATTCTGGCCAGCGGCACCGGAGCACTGCCAACACGGCTGCGCGTTCAGGATGGGCGCTATCTCTGGTTTCACATAGTCGGCGCACGCATCCGTTACGAGCGCGACGACGCCGTCGTCTTGCTGATGACCGATGTCGATGACGTGTACCGTTCGACGGCGGACCTTGAAGCGGCGCTTTCGAGCGAACGGCGTATCAGCGACATTCAGCGGCGCTTCCTGGCGATCGCTTCCCATGAATTCCGCACGTCGCTTGCCATCATCGACAGCGCTGCACAGCGCCTGGAGCGGCGCGCAGACGAGAAAACGCCGGAACAGATCCGCAGCCGGGCCTCACGCATTCGCGGTTCGATCAAGAGCCTTCTCCATCTGCTGGACAGCACGATCGAGCGCGTCAGGCTGGACCAGATCGAACTGGGATACCGCCCGGAACCTGCCTGCCTCGCGCAAGCCGTCGATCATGTCGTCCAGTCGTTCCGCGAAAGAGATGCGGAAACGATTTTCGAGATCGAGGGTGGTGAGCTTCCGGTCATTGCCTTTGATCGCCCGCTGATCGAGCGTGTGCTGAGCAACATCATTGCCAACGCGATCAAGTATTCGGACGCGCCGGCGCGCATCCGGATCGACCTCAGGGCATTGGAGCAGACGGTGCAGATCGAAGTGCGCGATCATGGCATCGGTATTCCTGAAAGCGAGCGCGACAGGGTATTCGAAGCTTATGCGCGGGCCTCCAATGTCGGCCCGGTTGAAGGCTCGGGGCTTGGGCTCGCGATCGTTAATCAGATCATCGATCTGCACGGGGGATCGGTTGCAATTGTCGATACGCAGGGCGAAGGAACGACGATCCGGATCACGCTGCCGCGCTTGTGAACGGGGCGCATCAATCCGCCTGCATTGCTGCCATTTTGAAACCGAAATGGTTGCAGCACGAGACAGGCAGATCGTGCGTCACCGCCAAATTGGCGAGAGTCGGCGGAAACGAGTCTGACCTGTTATCGACTGGGGCATCGCAATGCGGGTTCGGCCTTTGGTGCGATGGCGCATGTGGAGCCACCGATCCGCCGGTATCAGCCCACAGGCCAGATCAACCCACAGGAACGCCGTGACTGCGCCACATTGAGGAAAGATACTGCGTGATCGCCTCAAGCGTTGCGGATTCCAGCGCCAGCAATGTGCGGCGCTTGTCCTTGGGATCCTGCCACCGCCGCACCAGGCCTGCCGCGACAAGTTGCCGCACGTAGCGAAGCGCCGTGGTGAAGGGAACCTGCGTGGCGGCGCAGACGCTGGACGGCGGCACCGCCTTGTCCTTGAGGCCGGCCGAGGCGAGTTCAAGCAGAATATCCCATGCCGGATCGGCAAACAGACTGGTATCAAGGAAGGCTGATCGGCTCTGGCGGGATTTGATGATCGAGCGGACGAAGACCTGCAATTCTTCCGCAGTCGGCTCGCGAACTTCCCGATTGGCGGCAGCCGGGATTGGCGTGAGGCTGGCCGCAAGACCGCCGCGTCCGAGCATCTTGGCTAGGTTGAACTGGCCGACGAGTTGAGTCCAACGCGTGGCTGCGCGGCGCAAAGATGCGGCCAGCGCGCTTCGCCCTACCGGCTTGGTCAGAAAGTCGATTGCATTCGAACGCATCGCCTGCACAGCGAGATCGAGCGATCCGTCACCGGTAATGATAATTGCGACAATCGGGCGCAGCGCAGCAAACCGCGCCGAAAGCTCTTCAAGCATGGTGACGCCGTCCATCAGCGGCATCCTGAAATCGGCGAGAACGATACCAATCCGCGGGTTGTCAGCGATCATTCGCAGCGCGTGTCCCGGCGACGTGGTTTTTTGGCAAGGGTAGCCCAGCGCCTCGATCATCTCTGCATATTCGTCGAGACATTCCTCATCGTCATCGACGATGAGAATCTCGCACTGGCTTGCCTCGGGCAAGAGCATGAGCTTGTCAAAAGCTCCATCCGAATGATTCATCGCCTCGCTTCGCCCCACCGGCTATTACAGCCAAATTCCCACTGTTTGCATTCTCATTGCGCAGCAATCCCTCACTTTCCCAAGGGAAAATGGTGCATGATTGGCACCGTTTTTTGCGCAGGAGGCAAGCGCCGGGCGCTCTGCCGCCGTGCACGAGAAGGCGATACGCCCATATCGGATGATTGCAAATCAATTAAGCTAGCAATGATGGTGTATCATCGATTAATATCAATAATTTATAAATATATAATGCAGAAAGTACAGAGTTTTATGGCCGATCTCTTCGATATATTAAGGTTAATTTGATTCAAATATTTCTTTTATTTTCTCCTGCATGGTCAATCTCCTTTTCAAGACGAGAACCGGTTTCCATTCTTCGGGCAAGAGTTTCGACAAACCGCTCCCAACGCTCCCGGCCGACGGCCTGTGCAGCTTGGCCTTGCGAGTCGGGCGGGGCGACGTGATTTGTCAGCCAGAACCGGATAAAAATGGCCAGGGTCTCGGCACCAAGTTCAACATGCCACTGCAGACGAGCGATGTCTCGTGTCATGCGGTCCAGCCGGCGGCTGAGAGAAGCTTCGAGCCGATCAGCAGCGTCCGGCGACAGGAAGGAGGCCAGTGCCGCTTCGATGATCGCGGTTTGCGACGCCTTGCGCGTTCGCGCACGATCGGCAAGCGCGCGAGCGAGATCGGCCGGCAGGCGAACGCTGCGCTTGACATGCCCTCCGCTCATAGCAGCAGCCCGTCATCGGGATCCAGCAAGGCGTTGCGGGCATTGCGCCTCATCAGCCGGTCGGCTTGCCGCCGCGCCTGAGCGCCATCCTCCTCCTGCGCATCGTTCCGGTCGAAATCGAACTCATTGGCCTGGGGCGTGGGATCGGAGGCGATATTCTCATGCTCGCCCAATTCCGGCTCCTGCCGGATCCCGGCATTGGCCGCATCGCCCGTAGCTTCAGCCTCACCGGCATCGACAGGCGTATCCGTCGCAACACCGTCCTCGCCCTCCTTTCCGGTCACTTCTTCGGCCTGGGCAGCAGTCGGCTGCGGCAGAGGCGGCGCCTCCACCGGGTCGAGCATGGTCCAGTCATCACGGGGCCGCTGCTCGGGGGCGAGCGGCTTTGGTTCAGGCGGCGGCAGGAGCCGCGCGTTGAAGCGCGGATCGAGATAATAGCGCGCCTTGGCCGCGCGGATCGGCGGGGTGCTGGCGACGAAAACAAGTTCCTCATCCTCGGAGAATTGCTGAATCTCGCCCGGTGTCAGCAGAGGCCGCGCGGTTTCGGTGCGCGAGACCATGACATGCCCCAGCCAGGGCGCGAGCCGGTGGCCGGCATAGTTCTTCATCGAGCGCTGTTCGGTCGCGGTCCCGAGCGCGTCGGACACGCGCCTGGCGGTGCGATCGTCATTGGCGGCGAAGGCGACGCGGACATGGCAGTTGTCGAGAATCGCATTGTTCTGGCCATAAGCCTTCTCGATCTGGTTCAGCGACTGGGCGATCAGGAAGGCCTTGATCCCATAGCCCGCAACATAGGCGAGCGCGCTTTCGAAGAAATCGAGCCGGCCGAGCGCGGGAAACTCGTCGAGCATGAACAGGAGACGCTGGCGCTGGCCCTTGACGGTCAGTTCCTCGGTCAGTCGCCGGCCGATCTGGTTGAGCATGAGGCGCACCAGCGGCTTGGTCCTGCTGATGTCGCTGGGCGGGATCACCAGATAGAGCGAGACGGGCACGGGCGAGGATACCAGATCGGCGATGCGCCAGTCGGACGAGCCGGTGACCCTGGCGACGACGGGATCGCGATAGAGGCCGAGAAACGACATGGCAGTCGAGAGCACGCCCGAGCGTTCGTTGTCGGACTTGTTGAGCAGTTCCTGCGCGGCGGCGGCGACGACCGGATGGACGCCGGCCTCACCCAGATGGCGGGTCGCCTTCATCCGCCGCAAGGTTTCCTCGACCGGGCGCCGGGGATCGGAGAGGAAAGCGGCGACGCCGGCCAGCGTCTTGTCCGCCTCGGCATAGAGGACATGGAGGATGGCGCCGACCAGCAGGGCATGGCTGGTCTTTTCCCAATGGTTGCGCTTTTCGAGGCTGCCTTCGGGATCGATCAGCACGTCCGCGACATTCTGGACATCGCGCACCTCCCACTCGCCCTTGCGGACCTCGATCAGCGGATTGTAGCCGTTGGATAAAGGATTGGTGGGATCGAACAGCAGAACCCGGCCATGCGCCGCGCGGAAGCCCGCGGTCAGCTGCCAGTTCTCGCCCTTGATGTCATGAACGATGCAACTGCCCGGCCAGGTGAGAAGCGAGGGGATGACCAGGCCGACGCCCTTGCCAGAGCGGGTCGGCGCGAAGCACAGTACATGCTCGGGACCGTCGTGGCGCAGATAGCGTTTCCCCTGCCAGCCGATCACCACGCCGTCATCGGCATGGAGCCCGGCCTTGCGGATCTCCTTGTCCGTTGCCCAGCGCGCCGAGCCATAGGTTTCGGATTTCTTCTCCTCGCGCGCGCGCCAGACCGACATGGCGATCGCGACGACGACGGCGGCCATGGCGCCCAAGACCGCGATGAAGCCGCCGGTCTCGAAGATCTTCGGGGCATAGGCGTCATAGGCGAACCACCACCAGAAGAAGGCAGGCGGCGGATAGATCGGCCACGGCCCCAGCCAGAACCAGGGCTGGCCCAGTTCACTCTGATAGGCAAGCGCGGCCGCCGTCCATTGCGTTGCGGCCCAGACGCCAAACAGAGTCAGGGTGATGACGGCCAGCACCTGGCCCCAGAGTATCTTGGTTGCGGACATGATAGCGCCCTTAATGAGCGCCGGCATCGTGCCGCCGACGCGGGAGGGCATATCAAGAAACGCAGAACTGGCTCTGCTTCAACAGACGATTGCGACAAGCGCAGACTGGCGCAGAAAGACAGGAACTGGCGTGCCTTCTTCTGCGGACACCGGATGTTTGACGGGCGCAAGGGCAAGTCTTTTCATGCCGCTGCGCGCTGGCCTTGTGGAAGCTGCTTGCCCATTGAACCGCCGCTACCGCGTATGCCATTGTCATACGCAAAGGAGTGTCATCATGGCAAAGGCATCACCGGCCATTATCAGCGTGCGCGTCAGCCAGCAGGAACGCGCCATGCTGGAGGCTGCTGCGCAGGCGGCACGAACAAACCTCAGCGACTTCATACGGTGCCGGGCTGTCGAGGCAGCGGAGGAAGATATGCTCGAACGTCGGCAGGTTGTCATTGCAGCCAAGGATTGGGAGAGGTTCGAAGCCTGGGTTCATGAAGAGCCGAGGCAGGTCGACGCGCTCGGCAAGCTCGCCGCATCGCGACCCGCATGGGAGAGGTAACGCCGCCCCGTCCGCTGGCGGAGGGGGATGATTGCGAGGCGTTCGACTGCGGGCGGGAATCGCTCAACCGCTGGTTTCGTCGTAACGCATGGCGCAATCAGGAATCGGGCGTGTCACGGACCAGTGTGATCTGCGATCTCGCGACGGGGCGGGTCGTCGGCTTTGTCAGCCTTTCCGCTTCCCAGATCGAGCGCGCGTTCGTCGCAAGGGCCGATCAGCGTAACCGTCCCGATCCCCTCCCGGCGCTGCTGCTGGGCCAGCTCGCGGTCGATCAAGACCATCAGGGACGCGGTTACGCCCGATCGCTGATGCTGTTCGCGCTCACGACCGCAGTGCGTCTTTCACGAAGCATTGGCTGTTTCTGTGTGCTCACGCATCCGCTCGACAACGAGGTGCGGGACTTCTACCGCCGCCACGGTTTCGAGGATCTCCCCTTTGACCCTAATCGCAGCATGGCGGTGCGCATCATCGACCTCGTTCGCAACGGGTTCGGCGCGGACGACTGAGGCGTCGTGGCCCTACATTCATGAAGTCGGGACAGGATCGCTCCATCCCCTCGACGGCTTATAGCCCGATCCCCCGACCGCGCGCGAGCGACCAGTCTACCCCGCCGCCGGGCTGCATGGTTCCGGTGATATGCAGGCCCAGATGCGGATCGAGCGCGGGCCGCCAGGGCACGAGCTGGAAACCCACCCCGTCATCGATCATGGCGAAGCGTCCCGAGGCCAAAGCGACGCACTCGCGGTAGATGCCGCTCACATAGTCGCCTGGCCCCGAAGGGCGATGGACAAGGCCCGTGCGCTGCACGATGGCGTCGATCTGCTGCTCGATCTCCTTTTCCCGGAGCGTTGCAATCAGATCGCGCGCGAAGAGGAAGCCGGTTCCGCGTCGCTGAGCGAGCCCCTGGGTTTCGAGATGGTGAGCGCGCGCATCCATTGCATCGCGGATGTCCTGCCCGAACCCGTTGCCGGTCGCCACCGGATCGCGCGCGATCAGCTGACGATCGAGCCAGGTCGCGCCCGGCGCTTGCACCTGTTCGGCCAGCGTGAGGTCTGAGCGGGTCGCGAGCGAGAGCCGGCTGTTGCCCTTCGCATCCTGCCAGACGCGGGTCTCGACGATCGCGCCAGTCATGGCGTCGCCGGTCATGTCGATATCGCCGAAACGCAGATGATGGGTGCGCCCGTCGGCGCCGTCGATCACGGCATAAGCGGTGCCGATCAGTTCATCATGCAGCCCGCGTTCGACCAGTCGGCCGATGATCGGATCGGCCGGCGCCGCGTTGTGAAGCGTCAGGCTGCACAGATCAATCGCGCGGCCTTGTCCCTGCAGGGCGCGGTGCATGGTCTTGATGATGTCGGTGCGGATCGAAAGGTCGCGCAGCGTCTGCTCGGCGCCGGCACGGATCGTCCAGACCGCCGGACCCTGAGCGTCGGCAAGGCCCATCCGTTCGAGTTTCTGCGCCCGCCCGATCAGCAGTCGGTGCATCTGGGGATCATCGCCAGCCTGCAGCCGCAGATCCACGACGCCCGCCATCTCCTGGGCCATGCGCTCCAGCCGGCGATCAAGGCCGGTCCAGCGATCGGCGTCGACCTCGCGTTCGAGCGCGGTCCGAATCTCCTGCTCGCTGCGCGGCCCCAGCTCGAGCGTAACGCGCGCCTGCGCCCGGTCGCGCAGCCCTTCGCGGATATAATCGCGGTCGATGACGAGATCGGCGCCGGTGTCGTCCACCCCGCGCAGCAGCACATGGATATGGGGATTGTCGGTGTTCCAGTGATCGACCGCGACCCAGTCGAGCCGGGTGCCCAGATCACGCGCCATATCGTCCATCAGTTCGCGAGTGAAGGCGCACAGGTCCGCCATGTCGGCGGCGTCCTCAGGGCTGACGATGAAACGGAAATGATGCCGGTCATCCTCGCAGCGTCCCGCGAAGGCCTTGCCATCCGCAGCATCGCCACGCCCGTCAAACAGGTTGGCGTCGCGCCCGTCGCGGGTGACGCCGTCGCGTTTCAGATAGGCGATGTGCCGGGCGAGCGGCGCCGAACGATAGCGGCTGCCGCGATGCCGCACGACACGCGCCTTGATGACGACGCGGCGGGCATTGGCGGGCGAGCGAGCATTGAGCCGGGCGATGCGGCCGCGGCCATGACGCCCGGTCCCACGCCCCCGCGACGGCCCCTTGCGGCTATAGCCCGCCTTCGCGGCGGCGTGCTTGACCTGGGCGGCGAGGCTCTGCGCCTTGCGCCCCAAGCCGCTTCCCGCGTCGCGGCTCCTTCCCGGCCGCACCTCGAAATCATCGTCGCCGATGGTCATAGGGGCCTCGAAAATGGCGTTGCCACCCGCTGACACCTTGAATTGACGCGACAATCGCCAAAACGCGCCACCCGGCCCAATGCCGTGCCACCTGGAGAAACCCTACAATCCCAACCACATGACGCCCCACAGGTGGCGTCCTTTTTATCTCGCCATCCCTTTTTGCCTTCGATTTCGGCAACTTGCCTTCCTTTTCACCGCACTCCGCCCTGCGCTGAATGACGCCAGCGAACGCCAGCGCGGTTCATCGCTCACTGCTCCCGGAAACGGGCGCGAACAGCCCATGCGCAGCCGGGGTGGAGCGCATGGCAACCTCAGAAGATGGAGCAGAGACGAGCCGTTCGGCCTGCACGGGCGGCGTAGCGTCCGATACCGTATCGTCGCTGTCTGGTTCGCCATCGCCGCGCAGCACGAACAGCGTCGCGCTGCGCCAGGAGGGCGCGGCAGATGCGATCGGCGGGCGCGCAACCCCGGGCAGATCGACGGGCGCAGCGACGCCGGATGTGCCGACCATCGGCGCGATCTTCGCGACATAGGCGATGGTCTCAGCGGGCAGCGAACGCCCCCGTATGCGCCAGTCATCAACGCGACCGGGGCCGGCATTATAGGCAGCGAGCGCGCTGGGCAGATCGCCATAGCGATCGACCATTTCGCGCAAGTAAGCCGCACCGGCGAGGATATTGGCGCGCACGTCCCAAGGACTGTCGCCAAGTCCATGGTGTGCGGTCAACCCCGCCCAGGTGGCGGGCATGATCTGCATGAGGCCGATTGCGCCAACCCTCGAAACCACCGCCGGATTGCCGTTGCTTTCGGTGCGCATCACGGCCCAGATCCACGCCTCCGGGATGCCGAAGCGCTGCGCCGCCTCGGCAACATGCGGCGCATAAGGATGCGCGGCGACGGAGGCGACCTGCGCCGCCGCCGTGCCCGGGGCCAGCAGAGCGATGGCCGGGAAGAGGAAGGAAGCGGGGCCAGCAAGGAGCGATGCGGCGGCGAGGCGGATGGCGCAGCAACGGCAGCGCGAAACCAAGCGGGCGCGCATCGGCCTATTCCGCCTTGGGGCGCCGCAGACGCGGCGACCAGAGCAGCACATGCGCGTCGTCGTCGCGGTGCGAGCGCAGCAGATTGGCGCGAACCGGACGCGGGAAGGACGGGCAATCGAGCTCGACGGCGATGAAGCCGCCCGCCTTGCCCTCATGGTTCCAGCCGGAACCGACCTCCAGCCCGACGCCCTCGGGCGCGGCATCATCGGCGAGATGAACCCGCCAGTCGGGCGCACGGCCAGAGCCGGTAAAGCCGGTGGGCACGAGCCGCAGCGGCACGTCGAGCGTGAGCGTCAGCAAACGTCCGGCGAAGCCGTCGCCGGACGTTTCAAAGCAACCGATCTGCATCGAACTTCTCCTTTTGCGTGATGGAAGGATGGGAGAGCGCGCCGCCGAAGCGCCAGCGCAGCGGCGCGTCCGGCGTGTTGCGGGTGAGGATGGGCGTCGCGCGACCGCGCAGTCCTGTGGCCGGAATCGGCCCGAAATAGCGCCCGTCGAAACTGTCCGTCGCGTCATTGAGCAGGAACAGTTCGTCATCGCGCAGCACATGGCAGCCGCGCCAGACCGGCAAGGGTCGGCCATGACTGTCAGAGGTTCTCGCTATCCCGGCGCGGCGCCCGTTGATCGTCACGGCCCTATCGCGGCGGCAGATCAGGGCGCCGGGACGCGCGGCGATATGCTTCAACAGCGGCACGCCAACCGGCAGATAATGGCGCTCGGCCATCAGCCGGGCGAGCGCGGGCGGCGGCGCGACGGCGACCATATCGCCGACCGCCGGGTCGGGCAGCGGATTGATCGCATAGAGCCCGACTGGTGCGCTCTGGCTGGCGTTCCACAGCAGCAATTTGGGCATGGGCACGATGAGCGTACTCAGCGCCATACCGATCGCCACGCCGGTCAGATGCGGCACATAATGGGAGAGCGGAAGCCTGCTCATTGCCCGAGCGCCTTGCGCTTGAGCCAGGCCTGATGGCGCTCTGCCGTATAATCGCGGAACGGCTGACCAGCGCTCAGCCGATTGTGAACATGGCGCCAGTGATCGGGCGCGATATCGCAGGGATCGAGGCCGATGGCCTCGATCTGGTCGATCGCCTCTATCACGGTGCGGACCTTGGGCCAGCCCTGGATCGAGAGCAGCAGTTCGCCGCCCGGCCGCACGAAAGGCAGGGTGGTATAAGGCTCACCGCTGCGCACCGCTCGCAGGATGTCGATGCGCGAATGGATGGTGCCATACTCGTTGGCCGACCAGCGCATGAACGCGACGACGGCATCGGGCCGGAAGGCAAGGATACGGGTCTTGCGGCTGACGATCCGCTCG
This sequence comes from Novosphingobium sp. GW835-FHT14H07, assembly GCF_058793515.1. Lineage (NCBI taxonomy): Bacteria > Pseudomonadati > Pseudomonadota > Alphaproteobacteria > Sphingomonadales > Sphingomonadaceae > Novosphingobium > Novosphingobium sp. GW835-FHT14H07. The sequence goes on along the minus strand of NZ_JBXAFX010000004.1, from coordinate 177,469 downwards.
CCAGCGATCCGGCCGAAGCGGATCCAGTGCTCGAGCCGCTTCTCGATCCAGATCAGTTCGATCTCGGTGGAATCGCTGCGATGCAGAGGAAAGTGACCGGCGGGCTTGCGCGCGCCGGAAGGCAAGTCGGTCATGGCAGATCTCCGAAAAGGTGGCGGAAGGACCGCCGGTTCGCAGCCGAAGCGCAGCGCGGCGGCGATGCGCACGGCGACGAGGCGCATCCTGCCCGCATCAATCTCGCGGCCGAGCGTGGTCGCCCGGTTGCGCGGCGGTGGTCGGTGAGCAGCCTGATGGCTGTCTCCCACGATCGCGCGCGGACGCCCCCGGCGGGAATCGGGGGTGCAAATCGTCCACAGGCCTGCAGCCGGTTAGCAAGAGTCCGAAGGACTCTCTTGTTAGCACCGTTAGAAGGGGGGCGATTCAGCGCAGATTTGCGGCGAGTCGCGCGCCATGCCGGTTTTTCATAGGCCAAGCGGGCGGTTTTCAATCGGCCAGGTCGCGCGGTTTTTAATAGGCCATGTCTCATGGCCGGTTGTCCACAGGCCTGAGCTTGAGCCGGCGCATGGCGCGGTCGAGCGGATCGACCGGGGCTGCGACGAAGTTCAACCGCTCGCGGCCGAAGCCATATTCGATGGTGAGGATGTAACCGGGAAGCGCCTGGCGGCGGACGATGGCGCGCACTTCGAAGGCGAATTGCTTCAATGGCGAGAGCGCGCCCGACTTGAGATGCAGATGCGCGATGTCGAAGCTCCAGCCGCCAGGCTGGTGACCGCCATGCTTGCGCACGATGCGGTAGAGCCAGCGTTCCAGGCCGCCGGTGAGATCGAAATAGGCGCGATCGATGGTGAGCACGAGCGCGCGATCGACGACACCGGCATAAAACCAGTCGGGCAGGATCAGTTCGATGCCGAGCGGGCGCCCCTGGCCGTCGGCCAGTTCGCGCCATTCGTTGATCCAGGAAAAGCGATGGCGACGGCGCTGGTGCTGCTGGCGGATCGACGTGGCGACGGTGGTCGATTGCAAACGGTCCAGCGCAGCCTTCAGGCGATCATAATGATCGCGGCCGATGCTGCGGCCGGTGAAAGCGAGGATTTCATGGGGCGTGGTCATCATGAGGCGCGAGGTCGCTCGCCCGGCGTCACGGGCCTGAACGATCTGGCTCGCCGCCCAGATCAGCACGTCCGCATCCCAGATGGTCGCCATGCCATGCTCGGGCACGGCCTCGACCGAGATCCAGGTTTCGCCCATGCGAAACTCGATCGGTGCGGTGCGCTTGCGCTTGGCAAGGCTGAAAAAGGGCCAGGACATGAGATCCTGCGCGTCGCGCGGTGCAATCTCGCCCGGGATCGAGCGGAACAGGTCGAGCTGGGCGCGTTCGCCCGGATCGCAGCGGACATGAAGCGACATCGCCGTTCAGTCCTGCCTGAACCGGCGCTGCGCGGGCAGGACGGTGCCGACGCCGGGATCGGAGGTGGATTTGCGGGTGCCGCGCGCGGCCCAGGCGTCGAGATCGTCGATCGCATAGACGATCCGCCCGCCCAGCCGACGATAGACCGGGCCGGTGCCGTAGCAGCGATGCTTTTCAAGGGTGCGTGGAGATAGACCCAGATGCGTCGCGGCATCGGGGGTCTTGAGATAGCGCGGCCGCACGATCGCGGCGGGATTTGGCTCGGCGAGATAGCGGGGACGAGCGGCGACAGGCTCGGGTTCCATGGGCGTCCTCCTGACAAGGGCCGGCAGCAACGGCGCTGACCGGCGATGAGGAGGGCAGGATTGGCGGGGGCAATGGCGTCGAAGAAGGGACAGGAAAAAAGAGAAATTATGTCCCTATGGGCCGCCCAGCAGAGTGCGATATCCTCCCTCGACGAGTCGTGCGGCCTCAACGAGCCAGCGGCGCAGCCGCTTGCGCTCGGCGCTGTCCACCCAGTCTCCCGATGTAATCGCGGCACAGGCCGGATCGACGAGCACCGCCGCCATTTCGCGCAAGGGAACGCCGACGCGGGCGCCATCGAGGAGGCGCAGGAGGATGTGGAGATGCGATCGTCGTGACATGGTGTCCCAAAGGCTTTCGGGAGAAGGCTCGCGCGTCTCGCCGCCAAGCCGCGCCATCAGCCATTGGGCGGTGCGGGCGCGCGTGCGGTTGGGAGCCTCGAACGGCAGGAGGATTGAACCCCAGCGCTCGGCATCGGGCTCGATGCGCAGATGAACGATCGTCTCGCGCTCGCCCATCACGGCGTGAAGGCCGTCCTCACCCTTCTCGAGGATCGACAGGCCCGGCAAGCTGCGCAGTTCGATCGGCGCCGCAGCTGTGAAGCGCGCCGGTACGCGGCCGATCAACACGGTGAAGCGATTGACGTCGGCGCGCCAGATCACCCTTTCCGGCGGAGCGGGTTGTTCAGGATCGATCAGGAAATCGCAGCCCCCACCGCTGGGCGGCAACGGCTTCCTCCTTTCGGTCGGGATTTTTCCGGCGGGCAATTTGATCGAAATCGCGGTTGTAAGCGGCATTGCGCCGCAGAAACTCGAAAGCGGCGATGCCGATATCGGCATTGTCGGGAAGACGCGCGGATTCTCCCGCGCGCCAGACGTCGGCTGGCGACATAGCCCCCTCCCTGATCGTTTTGGGAAGGCAGGCTATCGCGGCAACCCTCGCGCGAATAATACGCCTCACGGCGTCTGCGGCGCATCGGGAAGCTCTTTTTCAGGATTTTTCAGTCGAGTCGCGTCGATGCAATTCCAGTTCGGCAAGCTGCCGGTAGCCGACCTCGGTCATCCAGCGGGCGCGGGCAAGGTGCGCGCTATAGACCGCCCATGCCCGGTCGGGCTCTCGCGCGACATCGACCCCGAACAGGCTGACGACGGCTTGCCGCCAGGGCTTGTCCGCCGCCTTCTCCACATCGAGCAGATGGATATAAGCCTCCAGATGCGTGAGGTCATAAACGGTGAGCACGTCGCCGCCGGGCGGCCCATCGTCGAAGGGTTCGATCGTCATGCGCAGACATCCTTCCCTTACCCCATGGCGGGCGCCTGATGCCGCGGGCGGCGCGACAAGGCGCGAGCCATTTCAAAGCCCTCGCAAACCCTCCATTCTGGATCGATTGCCTTTAGCGCGCTGAACGCTCCCGGACGACTCTTTGTCCCACAGCTAGTTTGGGCAGGTTTATAGGGGGGTAAGCCGGCCACACCTCCGAACGGACGGACGACGCAATGAGCGTAACGGACGCCATCAGCATTTTGATCGAGTCGAACCGACGTCGGTGAGCAAAAGCGGAAAGGGCTGGCCGGTCCGGAACCACCCCATCGAGCCCCGCCTTCTCCCGCCACGAACATCAAAGCCATCAGCTGCACTCCCTGATTTATTACATATTATAGTTTATAAACTTCTAGTATGTAATTGCCGATCCATAGACGCATGGACATGCGCGTGTTGGTCGGCCGGAACTTTGCCCGCCTGCGTCGGGAGAAAGGCCTGACGCAGGAGGAAGTCGAGGCGCTTTCGGGATTCAGTCAGCAATATCTGAGCAGCCTCGAGCGCGGGCGACGAAATCCGACCGTCATCACCTTGTATGAACTGTCCAGTGCATTGGGCGTCAGCCACATCGATCTCATCCGTCCCGATGACTGCCCTTGAACGCTTCGCGCGACGAGGCGCCACCCGGCCGATGCCGGGTGGCGCCTCGTCCGGCTCAGTCCCGCGCGCGGCGGACGGGCCGGTTCCAGACCAGGTCATAACCGCCATCTTCGTCCGCGAAGAGCTGCGCGAAGATCGGGGCGACGAAGCTGGGATCGTCGAGCTTGACCGAGAGATAGGGGCGGTTGTCGCTGGTCCGCTTCTCCCACGCGGCGCCGATTTCGGCGTCTCCCACATAGATGCGATGGCTGGGTGCATTGCCGCTGGCCTCGCTGTCCGGGACGAAGCGAACCGCCTTGGCCTGAAGCCCGAGCGTGACGATGTCGCCCTTGAATTCGCCCGAGACCTTTTTGAAGCTACCGATCCTTGCCATTGCCTGTCTTCCTTTTGCTTCGAGCCCGCGACCATCGCGGCCTCGATGCGTTAGGGGAGCCGAGAGGCGACGGGCGCCGCAGCCTTCGGCCCGCAGCGCAGCGGAGGACGGCCGGTCGCCGATTTTCTTGGTTCCGCGAGGAACGGCGGCACGCCGGGGGAAGAAAATGGGCGACCGGCCGTTGCGGCAAGCCCGTCGAGCGGAACGCGATCCTGTTGGCATGACGCGCATCGAACCGAGGCCGCTCTGGCGCGGGCGGGCAAAGGCACGGGCAGGCTGGCGATCAGGCGTCAGGAATTCAGGCGAACTCATCGGCAAGCAGATTGCCCAAGGTATCGGGCGAGCCTGCGCTCCGGTCATACGGAGCCGCAGCATCGAACAGTCACTGCCTTGCCGCGACGACGCCGGGCTTGCCGCCAGGAAAGCACCCCAAGACCTTCCCATCGGGCTGGCCGCGACCAGTATCGCGTGCCTCCCAACCGCTTATTCGGCGGCGGGGAGCGATGGCGTCATGGGCTGCTGAACCAGTTCGCCCCGCTCGAAGCCCGCCAGCCGAGTCCAGGCGGTGCCCGCGATCAGGGTGGCGCCCAGACCGCTCAGGATCGTGAGCGTCGCGCCGGGATCGATCGCGAGGCCAAACACGCCATGGACGGCCTGATAGCCGGCAATGCCCGCTGGCAGGACAAAGAGGAACGCGAGAGCGAGCCGCAGCAGCGGCGAGCCCGACAGCGCGAAGAGCAATTGCCCGGCGAACAGCGTCGCGAACCCGGCTGCAAAGCCGGCAAGGATCGCGGGCGCATAGCCGAAGCCAGCCCCGTGCATCCAGAAGGCAAGGCCGATGCCAGCGTAGAGCGGCAGCGCATAGACGGCGAGGCTGAAGAGCAGCCAGAGCATGGTGAGGCCAGCAAACAGGCCGAGAACGAGAAAGATGGTCATGAGATGCGTCCTTTGCATGACGAATGATCGTCGGACGCGCCCGCCACCACCTCCACAGCGCTTGTCTTGCGAGAAGCAAGATAACGCGCGACGGGCCAAAAGCGAAACAGATATTGTTTCGCTCCGGGCGGGGCGGAGCCCACCTTTCGATCAGGAAAAGGGATCATATTCGCGCACCAGGCTCGCCGGATTGCCGTCAAACTCGTCCCACGGCATCACCGCGTAACCGCTGTCGGTCCGCACGATGACCATGATCGTCATCAGTGTCTTCGCGAGGTTCCAGGCGAGCGACTGGGCGGTCTTGAGCGGCATGGATTGAACTCCTGTCGGAAGGAGCGGAAGACCATCCTCCGCTCGACAGGTGCCCCGCCGGCCGGGGCCTGGCCGCAATCACCGCGCCGGGACATGTCCCAAGCGGCCGCACGCGCATGCGTAGCGGACCCTTTACGGGTTGATTGAGGGAGGCCGGGCTTCGGCCACAGGGATCAGCGCCGACACACGAGCGAGGTTGGGCTTTTACGTAACGGGCAGGCCCCATGCCGCGCAGCTTGGTCGCTCGCTTATGACGCGCAGAATCTGATGGTCAGCATATGCGCGAGCCGCGTACAGATTCAGGATGATCGCATGACCAGTGCAGGGAGACGATGGGCTTGCCAAAATCCTTATCTTGCGAGCTTAGAGAAAGGCTCGCCGAATTCGACGAGCTGATCGCGACACCGAAAGCGAACGAGAACGCCATTCAGGCATTTCTGGAGGCGAACACGATGTTCATGCCGACGCCGGACATGCTCAACCATCGGGTTCACATGAACAGCGTGATCGCCAAATTTCCCGTCGGCGAACGAGCGACCGACTATGCTTATCTGACCAAATCCAGCATCGAGTGGCGTCTGGTGCTGGTGGAACTGGAAGACAGCAGCAAGCCGATCTTCAAGAATTCCAGCAAGAACGCCGCCTTCAGCACCGAATTCAACGACGCGGTCGCGCAAATCGACGTCTGGCGCGACTATGTCCATCAACATCCCGATCGCCTGCGCGACAAGCTGCGTCCGTTGATGGTGCCTGCGCCGATGGCGCAGCACCGGCTGTCGGTCCGCTACGTGCTGATGATCGGTCGCTCGGCGGAATTTGAGCATCATGATGCACGCAAATTGCGGCTAGCCGGTTATGGCGCCGAACGCGATCTCACCATCATGACCTACGACACCATCCGCCGGGAGGTTGCGGCGGGGTACAACAAGCCGAAGGCGGTCTTGCGCGCCAACAGCCGCGGCTATCGCCTGCAGTCGGCAGAAGCGATGCCGACGATCATGTTCGCGCATATGAAGCCGGCTGAACTCGAGCTATCGGACATCGCCGAGGCAGCCCTGCGCGCCGAAAGCTATGACATCGACGCCTGGAAGCGGAACGAGCCGCTGGTCTTCAACGACAAATGGACCCGCGATTCCGAACCGGCCCTGTATGAATCCATGCATCCCGCCGTCCAGAAATTCATTGCGCGGCAGAAGACATCACGGCCAGGCGGCCATTCCGGTTGAACGGCCGCCTGGCGTTACAATGACGATGCGGAACGAAGGGCAAGGTTTCAGCCCCGCCCGGAGGCGGGGCCGCCGCGGGCCTTTGGGGGTCAGGCCGGCGGATTCCAGATGATGACCTTCTTCGCCGGATCGTCGCCCGGCGCGTTGGCGATATTGCCGTAGATGGTTTCGCTGAACTCGGGGGCCGACATCGACACCGAGGTATATTCGGCGCCCGTGGTCTGCGAGAAGCGGTTCCAGCCGCCACCCAGCTCGTAGCCGGTCTTGCGGCTGATGATGCGGAAGTCGGGCTCGCTGTCCTTGGACTTGCGGCCGTTGGGGATAATGGCGATCGGGGCCTGGACGGTCAGGGTGGCGAGCATGCCTTCCATGCTGCCGTCATTCTTCACGGTGAGGTTGGCGATCGTGGCCATGACGAAATCTCCTTGTGGTTGCTCGGGGACCATCCCCGATGGCGCCCACAGGAGAGACCGGATGCCGACGTCACCGGAGCATCAGCGCAGGGGAACCCCCTTTACGGGGGTTGACGGCCCAAGGCGGCAGAGGCTCGTATCAGGCGACAAAAGAGGGGTTGGTCTCCAGCAGCCCGGAGAAAGTCCGCAGTGGCCATAGCCGACCTGTCTGAAGATCGGTTGCAATGGCGTATGCCGACCGCAAGCCCCGGCCCCAGGATTGCAGGCCTTTCCACCGCCGCCCCAGGGCATCGCATCAGCCCGCCGCGCATCAGGCGCGGCGCACCAGGATGTCGCGGCGCATCGCTTTCCCACAAACCTTTGGTGACATTACCGCTGTTCGTGCCGCACCGGGTTCGGCTGCATCGCGCCATCGCCATGGGCCGGACGATATTCGGGAAGAGCCTCTCAGCCCGGCCGCCGGAACGCCTCACGGGCGCGCTGCGCTTTCGCGCGGGTGACGCAGCCTTCGGCATGGTCGTTGATGAGACCCATTGCCTGTATGAAGGCATGGACAGTGGTCGGACCGACAAAGGCCCAGCCGCGCTTCTTCAGATCCTTCGACATGGCGATGGAGGCGGGCGAGGTCGATGCCTGATAGGGAATATCGCCGCCCTGTGGCTCATAGCTCCAGACATAGACGGCAAGCGATCCGGCCTCGCGCACGAGATCCTGCGCCCGGGCGGCATTGTTGATGACCGCCTCGATCTTGCCGCGATGCCGCACGATCCCGGCGTCCTGCAGCAGGCGCTCGACATCGGCCTGATCGAAGGCCGCCACGCGGTCGATATCGAACCCGGCAAAGGCCGTGCGAAAATTCTCGCGCTTGGTGAGAATGGTCCGCCAGGAAAGGCCTGACTGGAAGCCTTCCAGACTCAATTTCTCGAACAGGCGGCGATCGTCATCGACCGGAAAGCCCCATTCGCTGTCATGATAGGCGATGTAGTCGGGTGAAGCCGCGCACCAAAGACAGCGTGCTTGCCCATCAGGTGGTGTGAACAGGACGCTCATGTCGTGTGACGCAAAGGGGCTTCCAGACGCAGCGCCATGGTTTTGCGCATGCGCCTCACCCTTGCGATCAGCTGTGTCACGCGTGCTGCTGACAGATTGAACTGGCGACCGAGCGCCGCATAGCTGGCGCCTTCGCTATGAAGCCTTTCAAGCTCGGCGTTGCGAGCAGCCTTGCATGTCATCGAAAATCCCCTGTTCGAATCTACCAGACAAAGCAGCAGATATCTGAGAATAGGGTATCGACGTCCCTGAGCGCAAGATTTTCGTTCTTGTTTCGTTTCAAATTCCGGTTCACCCGGCCCGTTTCCGGAAATCCCAGATGCGGATGCCGAGCTTGCGGGCCTTGTCGGCGAGATTGTCCTGGATGCCCGTGCCGGGGAAGACGATCACGCCCTTGGGCATGACCGCCAGCATCGCATCGTTGCGCTTGAACGGTGCGGCCTTCTTGTGCCGGTTCCAATCGGGGCGACAGGGATCCTGCGGCACATTGCGATCACGTGCCCAGCAGGCGGCGATGCGCTCGGCGCCGGTGGGCGTTGCGCCATGCATGAGGATCATGCTCGGCAGTTGCTGATGGACTTTGTCGAGCACGGCGTAGATGCGCTGATGATCGTTGTAGTCGGCGCCGCCAGTGAAGGCGATGCGCACGCCATCGGGATCGAGCAGCCGCTGCTTCTTATAGCCGCGCTTCTCTACATGCTTGCGGCTGTCGAGCACCGCCGAGGTCAGCGCCTTGTGGTTGACCATCGGGCCGGAACGGGGAAGCCAGGGTTTGCGCAGATGGATGCGGAACTGCTCGGCGGCGGCATCGCGAAAATATTCCATCGTGTCGCGCCGTTCGATCATGGTGATCCCTTCGGCGATCGTGCGCTCCAGCTCGATGGACTTGACCTCGCTGCCATCCTGTTCGCGCTGCATCCGCTTCTGCGCCTGCTCGTTGTCGTCAAGCTCGCGCTCGATCCTTGTCCCGGCGCGGTGGAAGACGTTGACGATGCCCCAGGCGAGATCCTCGAGGTCGGGTTCGATCCGCGTGTCGATCAGGCAGGAAACCAGAGCGTCGAACATCTCGGCGACCGCGCCGCCGGCAATGCGATCGTCGGGCAGCGGGCGATGATCGGGTTCATCTTCATAGGGCCGATAGCCGTAGAGCTGCATTTCCTGAAGGAGGTAGGCGGTGGAACCGGGTTGTGGATCCTGGGGCTGGTCATCATGGGTCATTGTCATTCTTTCCGTGCCTGGGAGCCGCGCCTCTCGCGGCCTTCGTGGCGACGGCCAGCGGCGGGTAGAACGGGACTGCACCGCAGCCCCTGGGGTGCGGCCGGAGCAAAGCGGAGGATGGCGCAGCGGGGGCTATTTTGCCTCGCGATGCAAAGGGGCTTCAGCCCCGGCGGAAAATAGCTCCCGCGCAGCCATTGCCGTCCCGGGCCGACTGCCGCAGTCGCCCTCTCCCGAAGGCCGGTGGCGTGGCATCTCCTGAAGGCCGGAGCCGATGGCGATGATCCACCAGCCCCAGACCGTGATCCGCTGCCTCTCAGTCTCCCGTCAGGACATGCGCGGCATCCCCGGCCCGCAGTTGCCCCCGAAGCCCTGCCGCCAGACGCTCCCGCCCGAAGGCCATAAGGTCGTCGTTGAAATCGCCGAGTCGGGGTTCGAGCGGCACGACCTCGATCCCCGCCGGGATCGCCCGCTGGGACAATGTCTTCAAGGCTGCCGCGCCGGCGGGATCGTCGTCGCGCGCGACATAGAGGCGCTTCAGCCCTGCCGGGAACAGGATGGCGGCGAGATGGGCGGCGGAGAGGCCAGCGATCGCGGGCATCACCGGCATGACCTGGCGCAGCGACAACATGGTCTCGATGCCTTCGCTCGCCATCATCACCGCGCCAGCACGTCCGAACCGCACCCCGTTTCCGAGCAGGTCGCCCATGGCGCGGCGCGGATAGGCGACCGGCGCCTTGGTCGAGCCATCGAGCGCGAGCCAGGTACGATGAACGCCCGTGACGCTACCATCGAGATCGGTGACCGCCGCGATCATCGCCGGCCATGCGGGGCGGACATCGGGATCGTCGTCGTCCGATGCCCGATACCAGCAATGGGGATGGAAACGCAGCGCCTCACAGCCGGTGAGATACGTGATCTGCCGGGAGGCGAGATAGGTTCGGACCAGGCTGCTCCCGATTGGCTTCGATCCGCCATGAAGCCGCCGCGCGGCCTCGGGCGTTCCGGTCGGCGCCTTCGCCTTGCGCAACGGCGTAGTTTCCACCGGCGGCGGCATTGGCAGGCTCAGAAAACGACGGGCCTCGTCGAGCGTCTCGCGCAAGGTCCGGCATTGTCTGGCCGCGGCGATCACATCGAGCAGGTCGCCATGATCGCCGCTTTGCGCATCGGTCCATTTGCCCGCAGCGCCGCGTCCGTCCGGCGATGTCGCCAGACGAACATAGAGGCTGCGTCCCGGCGTATTGCGCACATCGCCCACCAGCCAGTAGCGGCCTTCACGATGGCCCTTCGAGAGATAACGGCGGCAGACCGCCTCGGCATTGTCAGCCAAGGCTGTGGCAATCTGGCTGGCGGGACTGGACATCATGGGGCTCCTCAGGCGGCCTTGCGCCCGGAGATCCGCTCGACCGGGAAACGATCGAGCAGACGCTCCAGCACAGCGACGCCGACAGCCCCTGTCGGCACATAGAGCTTCAGCTTCCACGAGACGATCTCGGAGATCAAGCCCAGCGATTTGAGGCGCTCCACACCCAGGTTGTTGAACCCGGTGAGTTCGATCCGCCAGTCGTTCATCGCCCGAACACGCTGGAGCTTCTGGTTCTGCGCCAGAAGCAGCGCGGCTTCGTCCGACATCAGCATCGTCATCGCGTCCTCGCCTGACACTGTGACCGGTCCGTCATCATTGGCCAAACGCGCCGCCCAGGTCGGAGAGACGCGGCGGCCGATGATCCGCTCGCCGTCATCACTCTGAAGCCGATAGACGCGGGTCGATTCGTCGGGCAGCAGCTTCCAGATCGGCAGCAGCAGCCCAGAGACCATATGCAGCGTCGTCGTCTCATAGTCAGACAGCGTCGCAAGCTCCGCCGACCAGGCCGTACTGAAGGCGTCGCGCTCCACTTCCTCCCACTGGCTGGCAAGCAGCATTTCGGCCGGGATCACGCTGTCAGTGAGCGGCCAGACCAGGCGCACGCGCGGATGAATCGCACCGTCATCATCGGTCACGCTGCGCGCCCGCCGCTGGATCGCGGCCTTGCCGGTCCGGGCGTTCACCAGCAGCTTCGCCCCGCGATTGTCGGCCTGAGTCAGTGCCTCGTCCAGCGACAGCGGCCTCAGCCGATCCTTGCGCTCGATCCTCAGCAGCTCGGTCTGCGCGCCGGTGCCTGGATGGGTGTAGATCGGCGCGCGGCCTGTGATGCGGAAGCTCTCGGCCTGCAACGTCTCGAGCCCGATCTCATAGCTGCCCGACGCCTGAGCCTGTTCGATCCGCGCGGTGAGCAGCCCCTCGAACGCCTCGAACAGCAGGTTCTGCATGGCGACGGTGAGCGCCAGCATGCGGTTGAGGAAGATGTTGATACCGGGCAGATCATCCTTGAGGCCGCCGTCGCTGTCGAGCAGCGACAAGCCGGTCGCCGCCTCGAAGCGGGCGAGCGAGCAGCCCTCGACCTTGCCGCGCGCGAGCAGCACATAGAGCTGACGCAGCGCATCGCGCGCATACCACGATTCCAGATTGTCCTCGGGCCTGAACATATTCTGCCCGCCGGTCTGGCGCTGGCCGCGCGTGATCGCACCCAGCGAATCGAGGCGTCGGGCGATGGTCGAGATGAAGCGCTTCTGCGCCTTCACATCGGTCGAGACCGGCCGGAACAGCGGAGGCTGCTTCTGATTGGTGCGATTGGTGCGCCCGAAGCCCTGGATGGCGGCATCGGCCTTCCAGCCCGCTTCGAGCAGATAATGGACGCGGCGGCGCTGGTTCACCGCGCCGAGATCGGCATGATAGCTGCGCCCCGTGCCGCCCGCCTCGGAAAAGACCAGGATGCGCTTCACATCGCTCTGGAAGGCATCAGTCTCGTGCAGCGCCGCCGAGGCCGGACGGTTCTCGACCGCGAAGCGCACCGTGCCGTCATCGTTCGTCTTCGGCACCACGCGCCGCGACCGGCCCGTCACCTCCGCCACCATCTCCGTCCCGAAATGCTGGACGATCTGGTCGAGCGCGCCGGGAACGGGCGGCAAGGCCGCAAGCCGCTCGATCATCGCATCACGCAAGCGCACCGCCTCGCGGTTGATGATCGGATTGCCCTCTGCGTCATGAGCCGGCCGGGAGGAAAGATTGCCGTCGCCATCGGTGAACGGCTCATAGAGCTGCACCGGGAAGCTGTGCTGCAGGTAGGAGAGAACGCCGTCGCGCGGCGTGATATCCACCGAGACGTCATTCCACTCGTCGGCGGGGATTTCAGCCAAGCGGCGCTCCTGCATCGCCTCGCCGGTCGAGACGATCTGGACCACGGCGGCATGGCCCGCCTCCAGATCGCGCGCGATGCTGGCGATGACGCTGGGCGTCTGCATGCTGGTGATGAGATGGTTGAAGAAGCGCTGGAGCATTCCCTGATAGGCGGATTTGGCCTGCGCCTTGGCCTGGCGGTTGAGCGTGCCCTGCGAAGCGCTGGTGACACCCGCCGCTTGGAGCGCGGCGTCGAGATTGTTGTGAATCACTTCGAACGCCGAGGCATAGCTGTCATAGATGCGCACCTGCTCAGGTGTCAGCCGGTGCTCGAGCATCTCATATACGACACCATCGAAGGACAGCGAACGCGCCGCATAGAGCCCCAGCGCCTTCAGATCCCTCGCGAGCACCTCCATCGCCGCGACCCCGCCATTCTCGATCGCGGTGACGAACTCCCCGCGCGTCGCGAAGGGAAAGTCGTCGCCGCCCCAGAGGCCGAGACGCTGGGCGTAGGCGAGGTTCTGCACGGTAGTTGCGCCGGTCGCCGAGACGTAGACGATGCGCGCATTGGGCAGCGCGTGCTGAAGCCGGAGCCCCGCACGGCCCTGCTGCGAAGGCGCGACATCGCCACGCGCGCCTTTGCCGCCGGCGGCATTGGCCATCGCGTGGGCCTCGTCGAACACGATCACCCCGTCGAAGTCCGCGCCGAGCCATTCGACAATCTGCTCGACGCGCGATTTCTTGCCCCCGCGCTCCTGCGAGCGCAGTGTGGCATAAGTCGTGAACAGCACGCCTTCGTCGAGGCGGATGGCGCTGCCCTGCTTGAAGCGCGAAAGCGGCGTCACCAGCAACCGTTCCTGCCCGAGCGCGGACCAGTCGCGCTGGGCATCCTCCAGCAACCGATCGGAGACCGACAGCCACAGCGCCTTGCGACGGCCTTTGAGCCAATTGTCGAGGATGATCGCGGCGACCTGCCGACCTTTCCCCGCGCCGGTGCCGTCACCGAGGAACCAGCCACGCCGGAACTTGACCGCCCCTTCGGCATCCTCCGCCGCAGCGGTCACAACATCGCAGGTGGCATCCACGTTCCACGCGCCCGACAGATGCCCGCAATGGGCTTCGCCCGCATAGATCACGGATTCGATCTGCGCATCGGAGAGGATGCCCAGCGTGGCGAGCTGGGGCGGCAGATGCGGCCGGTAGGAGGGCCTGGGCGGCGCGACCGAGGCCATCGCGGCGGACTGGACCAGCGGCGTCGGGTGTGCGCCTGCGCCAGGGATCACGATCGACTGGAGTGCATAGGGCTCGTAGATGCTCTCGCCGAGCCGATCGGCGGGCGGCGTCCAGTCGGTCGTCTCATATGCCTGTTCGACCGTTTCGGCTTCCGGGCCAGCGGGCACAGAGGGCGACACGGCGATCCGCGCCTTTGCCGAACCGCGCGGAACCGACGCCGTGACCGGCAGGGGCGTGACAGGCGATGGTGTGATCGGCGAGCGCGGCGGCACCTGATCCAGCACCCAGCCCAGCAGCGTGGCAGTATCGGGTGCCTTGCCGGCACTCTCGACGAACCGGCCTGGATCCTCCGCAGGCAGCTTGTCGATCACGGTCAACCGCGTGTCGATGGTCGTGCCGTGCTTCGCATAGATCTTGCCGTCGATCACGGCGGTGAACACGACGCGGGCCTCGGTTTGCAGGCGCGTGAACGGGCCGCGCCACTCCGAGGACGCCGGCGCACAGTTCGCGCCCGTGATCGCGACCAGCCGGCCGCCGGGTTCGAGCCGGGCCAGCGCGGATTCGATATGGCGCATTGCGGCGTCGCGCATGGTGCGGTCGACATGGGCCACGGCCGAGAAAGGCGGGTTCATCAGCACGACGGTGGGACGGATCGCAAGTCGCAGCCGGTCGTCGATCGAGGCGGCATCATGGTTCGAGACGGCGATGCCCGGAAACAAAACCCCAAGCAGTGCGGCGCGGATCTCGGCCCACTCGTTGAGCGTCAGGCCTGCCCGCGCCAGCACGGCATGGACCGCCAGCATGCCGGTGCCTGCCGAAGGTTCGAGCACATGATCGCCGGGTACGAGCGCAGCGGCGAGCGCGGCGACATAGGCAAGGCCCGGCGGCGTCGAATATTGCTGGAGCGCCTGGGAGGTTTCCGAGCGGCGGGTGTGTGTTGGCAGCAGTGCCGCGACCCGCTCGATCAATGCCAGCGCACTGGCGGGCGCACGGCCGATGATCGTCTGGCCATAGCGGCGAAGGAACAGGATCTCGGCGGCCTCGCAGGCGTCATAGGCGCTCTTCCAGTCCCACGCGCCTTCGGCGTCGGTTCCGCCGAACGCTTGCGACATCGCCGCGCGCAAGGTTGCGGCATCGATCGGACGCCCGGCCTCCAGGCTGGGCAGGAGGCCGCGCGCGGCAGCGAGCAGGGCAAGCCCCTGCAAGGCAAAGCCGGGTGCGGTCGGGAGGGGCGCGGCGCAAAGCGCCGCGTCGGACAGGATCTGGGTCATGGAGGCAAGTCTCCGGGAGAGCGAGAAAGGGCGAAGCCCGCCGGACGCTCTCTCTGGGCCCGGCCGGGTTCTCCCTTCCCGGCCAAGCCTCTCCCTCTCACCCGGGCTCGATATCGAGGTCCTCCTCGACGCCCAGCGCCTTCAGCCGCGCATGATCGACGCTGCGCACGATCTCATAGTCGTCCGACATATACGCATAGTCGCCGGCCCAGACGTCGCCGAGCAAGCCCCAGGTGCCATCGGGCCAGACCGCAACATCGTCAGGGCCATGAGGGAGCGTGTGATCGGTCATAAGCTGTCTCCTGTTCCTCTGGCGGAACCATTCCCGCCGACGCCGGAAACAAGAGGCCGTACGAGGCCGTCACCGAGCATGTGCGAGGGAAACCCCTTGCGGGTTGACGGACATGAGACCGAGCCTCTTACCGAACGTCGATCCGGCGAGAAGATCAGACACGAGGACGGGAAGATCGCGGCTGGCCGTCATGCCGCGGAACGCCACCAGATGATACGCTCCTGCCGACTGGCCCTGGCGAGCCACAACAGCAGGTCGCCGTGGCACGGCAGCGGTGCGCAATAGCAGACGAGATCACATCCACGCAGTTCGTCGAGCGCCCGCAGAAGCTGATGCTGGCGGCGTAGCCAGCGCGAATATCTGGCGATGACCTCGGCGCGATCGCCATCGCGGCCGATGACGAACGGATTGCCCCATTTCGAGCCGCGTCCGATATAGACAGCGTTTTCAGGAACGCCTGCCAGTCGCTTGTTGAGCACCTTGCACATCTGTCGTCTCCGCGCCGCCAGCACGACGGCATGCGAGCGCGAGAGGCACGGGTCAGGTCCGGACGTCACCGGAGGGGAACGGCTTGCCCGTTGATGATCGGCAAGGCCGTGCCAAAGCCAGCGATGCCGCTGTGCGGGGCGAGCCGGATGATGCACGCGCCTCTGGCTGGCGGGCATGAAAAATGCCCGTCCCGATATGCGGAACGGGCATCGATCAGGCTGGTATCGGTTGATGGCGCGCGCGGGATCGATCACGAAACCGTGGCGTCCGGCGCTATATTCGGCGGTGGGCACGAGCCATGTACACCTGTCCGATCCGTCGCGACGGCCGCCAATCGCGGCTATGGTCTCGATGAAACCCGGATGCCGTTTCGACGTGACCGCCGAGATCACCACCCAGTCTGCGGTATGCTCGCGCTCGAACCGCTGCCGGTCACGGGTGAACGATTCCTCAGCACGCAGCATTCGGCCATGAACCGCCTCCCAGGTATCGGGCTCCCAGTCGCGGAGCGTCCGGTCGGCGGATCGTTTCTCCCGGTCGGTGAAGAGGTCGGGATAGCCGACCGCAACCCGCGCCCAGTCACCGTCTTCTTCATACCACCCGCCCTTGAGCCGCAGTGCGGGATGCAGGGCGGCGTTGCGAGCGCGGTCTAGCTTGAATCCGCCATGCGAAGCGGTGGAATGACAGACCACACCCTCGGCATAGATGGTCGCGCCCTGTGACATGCCCCAGGGCGTCGAGACACGCATGCAGACCTCCTTGCGCCCAAGCGCCTCGCGCTGGGTGAGATGGAGCGCGACATCCTCGACATGCGCGCGAAAGCCGGCTTCGTCGGGAACTGTATCCTCGCTGCCATAGACATCGGCCTCGCTCCATTCCCCGATCGGACGCCGCAGCCGCCATCCCGACGCGAGACGCAGACCCGATGCGCACGGTAGCGCGATAAAGGCAAGGTCGCCGACCCGGGCCGCGAGATGTCCGTCGGCGCTGGTGCCATAGTCCGGAAGGATCGCGCTCATGCCACCCTCCTGTCGCCGTAAGCCAGCCTCGGCTTGTGATCGGGGCCGTAACTGCGCGTTCGCGCGAAGCTCGGATCATCGTCTTCGTCGACCAGATATTCGGTGACCTCCTCGGCATAGTCGGCGTCGATCACCGCCGGATGGACCGGGATCAGTCCCACCGCATGCCGGGCGCCGAACACCACGGCGTCGGCGGCTCGCATCGCCGCGCGATGATCGCATGCATCGACCGCCACCTTGATCCGGATAGTCGCATAGACATGCACGAAGTGCGGCCGTCTGCTCATGCCGCCCTCCCGAGCCGAACAGGCGCCGCGACCAGATCGGGATCAGCGACCTCCTCCATGACAGAACCGTGATAGCGATGCGCCGCGGCCCAGACTTCGGCAACGGCGCGGTTGGGCGCGAGATGGTGCAACTCCTCGCGGCCATCGCGGCGCGACACGACGCGAACCATACCGGCCTTGGGCTGGTCGGCGATCTCGAACCGGAGCTGGCTGGTGACGGTGTATATCCGGCGGACCACCATCAGGATCGTGCCGTGGCTCCCGTAATTGCCGAGATGGAGCGCGAAGGTTGCGGGCGATACATATCCAGACCCAAATTCCCGCCGTTGCCATCGTTCGACCAGCCGGCCCATGCCGTTTGCCTCATTCCACGCCCGCAGCTTGCGGGTGAACCGCGCTGGCGGACGCGGTTCGCCATTGGAGAAAGTGATCAGGCTGCCGAGTGGTGCGCTGTCGTAGATATGCTGTGCGGACATTTTCGTGCTCCTTGAAACGCGAAAGCCCGGCGCATGGCCGGGCTTTCGAGGGGGTGGTTGGAGAAGGGGAAAGAGTCAGGCGGAGGCTGCGCGCGCGAGCCGGATCGCCGCCATAGCGGCGCTGAATTCGAGACCGCGAAGCTGCTCGTCCAAATCGAGCGTCGGGAGCAACGCAAGACAGGCCTGCCGGATCTGCTCGTCGGTGACTGTCACCCCGGCGGCGTCGGTGCCCTCACTAGCCTGCTGGATATTCGCCGCCATAGAACGGATCTCGGCTTCCTTGAGCGTCAGGACCGGATGTTTGCCATGACCGGGGGCGCATCCCAGATCGCCGTAGTCGCACCTGTCGAGCAGCCGCGCCTCCATCTCGCTGGTCGAACTGGAGAGGGTATGATCGGCCGTCACTACGGTAACGCTGCCGCCAAAGCCATCGGGCCGCATCTTCGTACAGGTCCATGCGGAAGTGATGACGACATGATCCAGTTCCTCGCATCGCCGGACGATCTGCTGGAAGATCACTTCCACGCCCAGATCGGACAGGTCGAGTTCCAGTTCCAGTTCGGTCTCCTCGGGTGAGACGTCAGTCAGCTTGGCGCGGATCATCTCGACGACAGGGCCGGACGGCGTCGGTTCGTCCGCCAGCAGGGATTTGATATCGGCAATGTCGAGCCAGACTGTATCGCACGGTCCATCACTGGCGAAGAAATAGACTGCATCGTCATCGCTCTCATGCTCGAATATCTGGCAAAGCAAGGCATGTTCGAGCGGGGTGATTGCGGCGAGCGGGATGCTCGGTCGCACGACGGTCGGCGAATGATAATCAGCCATGATCAGATCTCCAGATATACAAAAAGCCCGACGCGACGGCAGGGCTCGGTGGTTGAAAGGTTGAAAGGCGACGACCGGCTACCCCCAGTCGAAGACGGGCAAGTCGTCGATCTCGTGGGCATCGCGGTCGAAGTTGATGTATTCCGCCCCGAACGAACGGGCGTGCGCCATGATCGCGGCAAGATCGTCCGGCACATCCTCGCCGGGCTCCTCGCTGGCCCAGACGAACCAGCCATAGGGCGTCGATGACGCGATCACGTCCGACCTGCCAACGTAACTGCGCGCATCAGGCGAAAGGTGCGCCGTAGAGCAATCGAGGAAGAGGCGCAGCGGATAGATGACGCTCATGGCTGCCCTCCCGCGATCACCGTCGTCATGGTTGGCCGCTCCGGGGCGCCGGCGGCGAAAGGATCGACATCGCGGCGGATCGGCTGCGCGCGTCCCATCCAGGGCTCGGGCCTGATGCAGCGCACCCAATCGGCGAAGCTGGGAATAAATCCCAGATCTTCTCGAACGTGCTGTTCACCGATCAGCCGAACCGGAACAACCCTACCCGTTGAAAGGGTTATAGTTGGACCAAATGCCCTCTCCAGTTCGAATATACCTTGGGCGTGGTGCCGGAGCGCCCGGTGGCGGAAATCCGCTGTGATCTCCTTGGACGGCTGATCGAACCACTGGTGCAGCGCCAGATAGTCTTCCGGCACGCTGCCCCATTTGCGGACCGAGGAAAGCGCGTGATGATAGCAATGTCCCATCGCCGCCTCACCATTCATGCCAATAGGATTCGGACGAGGTGAACCGCTCATTATAATCGAGCGCGATGGTGCCGGCGGTCACGTCGAAGGTGAACTCGCCATAGGCGCCATCGTTGTTCTCCCAACCGCAATGCTTCTGGCGGAGCAGATCGTAGCAGAGGTCTTCGATCGCTTCGCCGGGCGACAGATTGTTGGCGACGGGTTGGTCGGCACCATGGTCGAGCATCATCACTTCGACCGTCCCGACCGGCATTTCGACCTGCTCGTCAGCGCGGAAGGGGGCAATGTCCTCGATCTGGCCGCTGTCACCGCCTCCGTCGAAGGTGACGATGACGCGCGTGATGCCCGCCGAGGCGAGGACCGCGAACAGCCTGGCCTTGTTGTCGGGAAGGAGATGGGCAGCGCGTGCCTCCCATTCGCGAAAGCGCGCCAAGATCGCGTCCATGTCGATCACGGGCTGAGGAGTATCGGTCATTGCTATTCTCCGGAACGGCAAAAGCCCGGCGCTGCGACCGGGCTTTCTGAGAAAAAGGGAAGGATATGACGGGACGGTGCGTCATTCGCGCAAAGCCCCGCTGGCTACGTCGGCGATCCATGCGGCCGCCTCGTCGAAATCGGCGTCATCGTCTTCGACGAGCCGGGCGAGCGCGACGGCGCCCTCGCGGCCCAAATGACCAAGACGGTGCAAGGCGGCGTGCAGGACAGGCGCCAGGCGGTCGGCGCTGGCGGTCTCAAGATTGGCAACAGACATGGCTCGATCCTTCAGGAACGGATTGGAAGGAGGCGGGGCAGCGAAATGCCACCCCGCCCGGAGGTTCAGGCCGCTTCCGGCAGCGCCTCGCCGTCGTCATTGCCGGCAACGGCGCCAGCCTCGACCAGCTCTTCATCGAGGAAGGCCGGAAGCGTGGTGGCCTCATCGACTTGCCCCTCCGGTTCGCCAGCCTGCGCGGCATCCACCAGCACCGGCGTGCGCATCGGTTCGGGCAGCCAGTCGCCGTCCTCGAGCAGCCGTTCGGCCTCGCGGGCCATGTCGGCCTTCTTGAGATGGTCGATCATCTCCGCGAACTTCGCGCCCTTGGCCTCGGCCACATCGGCGATGATCCGCTGCTTGGTGACGCTGCCGAGATAGCCTGCGACCGTCGGCCGCCAGCCCGCGCCGACTAGATCCAGCCCGACCGCCCGGGCAAGGACATGGCTATGCTCGACCCGGCGCTCGATGCTGCTCTTCGAGATGCGGCCATTGTCATACTTGGGCACCACCTCCTGTTGCGCGTTCAGAACCCGCGAAGCGCAATGCGCGAAGAGCGCGGCCTGCTCGTTGCCGTCGAGCGCCAGCAGAGCTTCCCACAAATTCTTGTCAGAATCGGGGAGCCGGTCGGCCCAGCGCTTGTGCCGCTCGGCGATCGACCGCGCCGGCGCGCTGTCGCGCAGTCCCGTGGTCGAGAAGCCGAAGGACGCTTCATGGAGCGAGATCTGCAGGCAGGATTCGCGTGTCGAAGAATAGAAGCAATCGAGCACGAAGGCATGCAGCACCGCCGCGAAGGCAGTCGAGGGCGACTGCGCGAACGCATCCTGCAGCGCCAGCGTGCGCCAGGCGGTGAGTTCTGCGACGAGCCGGTCGGGCAGCGGCTTGACCACCTCGCCATCCTCATCGTCCTCATCCCCGGATGCCGCGCTGATCGGAACGACATTGGAGACGCCCGGACCGGCCGCTTGATCCTCGTCCGCCGCGTCGTCATCACCTGTCTCGGCGCGATGTCCGGCATGACCGTCCACGCCGACATCTTCCGCGCCTTCGATCTCGATCACCGGCTCATCCTCGGGGCGGACATAGCCGCGCTCGACCGCGAGCGTGCCGTCGACCTCGATCGACAGGAACGCGCCGGCGATGACCATATCCCGCGCCTCGAAGCTCATCGGCCGTTCGACCAGCATGCCGATAGCGGCATCGATCGCCTCGATCCGCGCCTGGACCTCATCGGGCACCTCGGGCGCATCGGCCCATTCGGCTTCAAGCTCCTCGATCTCGGTCTGGAGCGCGGCGAGCTTCGCTTCCTCCTCGCCGGTCATGGCAAGCTCGACTCCGTCGATCTCGCGCAGGCCGTTGGTCACGCCCCAGGGCATGTCGATGGCGGTCGCGACCCATTTCCAGCCCTCGGCAGCGATGCGCTCGCCTTCCGCCTGGAGCTTCTCGCCAACGAGGCGGTCGAGCAGCGCGGGATCGGTCAGCCAGCCGCCATCATCGGGCTCGAACAGGTCGCGCATGACACAGCCGCCCGCCGCGACATAGGCTTCGACGCCAATGAATCGCACCCGCTTGTCGCGCGCGCGCACTGTGTTCTCGGTGAGCTTCTGGCGGATATAGGCGCCCGACTTGTTATAGCTGTGCGCGAGCATCTCCCAGACCTGTTCCTGACGCGCATGATCGTCGGAGACGGCGAAGGCCATGAGCTGTTCGAGCGTCATGCCGTCCTCGGCATAGATGTCGTGCAGCTTGGGCGAAACCTTGGCGAGGCGCAGCCGCTGCGTGACCACCGCAGGCGTCACCAGGAAATGCGCGGCGATGGCTTCTACGCCTTCGCCCTTGTCGACCATCGCCTGCATGGCGCGGAACTGGTCGAGCGGATGGAGCTGCTCGCGGAAGGTGTTCTCGGCGAAGCTGTCCTCTTCGGCCGTGACGACATCATTGGCCGCCTTGACGACGCAAGGGATGGGCGCGTCCTTGGCGAGCCGCTTCTGCTGCACCAGCAGTTCGAGCGCGCGGAACCGCCGGCCACCGGCCGGCACCTCGAACTGGCCGGTCTCCTGACCCTCGCCGTCCAGCATGGGCCGCACATTGAGGCTCTGGAGCAGGGTGCGGCGCACGATGTCGGCGGCCAGCTCGCCGATCGACACGCCGGCTTTGACCCGGCGGACATTGGACTGGGACAGGACCAGACGGTCGAACGGGATGTCGCGCGAGCCGCTGAGGATGATCTTCGGAAGGCTTTTAGCCATCGGTTTTCTCCATGACGGGCCGCCGGAAGACTCTCTCCCGGCTCCCGGCCCGTCACGAAGCCCCGGCTTCCCTCTGCCTCTTTCGGGCCTGCCACCGGCAGGCCCGTTTCGCTCGCCCCCGGCGCGGCCCGGCGTCCTCACAGCACACCGGCGAGAACGAGAACCGCCGCCCAGCACAGGAGCGCGCCCAGAAGGATGACCAGCAGCGAAACACCGGGCGACAAGCGGGTTTCCTGGAGCCGGGCCTCATGGTCGGCGGTGTCCATGTCGGGTGTTGCCTCCATCACGAACCAGGCCGCGACAAAGGCGCGCAGGCGGGCGATGAGGGGATGCGAAGAGGTGGATCGGGTCATGGCATTCTCCATGACGAGCAGCCAGGAGACTCTCTCCCGGCTTCCTGCCCGTCACGAGACCCGCAGGGATACTCTCGCTCTTGGGTGCCGCCGCAGGCAGGCCGTCCACGCCCCTATGCTCCGACGTATGTCGGGCGCTGTTCACGGTCTGACGGGCATGTTGCTGTTGCCCGAGCGGGTCGGACCCGTCAGACGAGCCTGATGATCATTCGCGTCGAAACACCTGCCGACATCTCGACCATTCGCGCCCTGACCGAAGCCGCGTTCAAAAGTGTCGAACACAGTAGCCAGACCGAAGGCGCAATCGTCGATGCGCTCAGAGCCGCTGGCGCGCTCCCCCTCTCGCTTGTCGCGGAGCAGGATGGCAAGATCGTGGGGCATATCGCCTTCTCGCCGGTGCTGATCGACGGCAAGGATTTGGGCTGGTTCGGTCTGGGGCCGGTATCGGTCTGGCCCTACCTCCAACGCAGCGGCATCGGCAGCGCCTTGATCCTGGAGGGATTACAGCAGCTTCGGCAACGGGGTGCGGCCGGATGCGTGCTGCTCGGCGATCCCGATTATTATCGCCGCTTCGGGTTCAGCAGCGATGATGCGCTGCGCTACGGCGATGTTCCGCCGGAATATTTCCAGTCGTTGATCCTGTCAGGCGAGCCCTGCGCGGGCGAGGTTACCTACCATGAAGGGTTCGAGGCGCGCTGACAGCGCAGTTGAAGTCAGTCGTCTGCGTTGGAGCGTGCAGGCAAGGCACGAGGACGGGTCATCCACCGCAACCGGCTCGTCAGAATGTTCGATATTCGTTCTCATCGACGCATGGAACGAATCGAACGACAGCAACTGTCCGCTATCCTGCTTGCCGCGCCCGGCTGGGCGCGGGTCGGGCTGACGATGCCGGACGAGCGGATGCGCGAGCGCGCCGCAGACACGCTTGCGGCAACCATCATCGAAAGACTGGAAGGAACGCCCGGCCCCGACCCGGATCAGTTCAGGCTTCCGCTCTGAGCCCTTCGGTGCCGGCAGGCGCGGCGTCGAACACGCCCCGCCGGACCGCAAGACGATCGGAGAAGGTCACGACGTTCGTGCGCCCGTCGCGATCGATCTGCGTGAAGCGCAGCATATCCCCCTTGAGGATTTCGATCATCACCGGCGGCAGCTCGTCCAGCGGATCATGGAAGGTCTGGCGGTTCTTCGGCATCGGCGCCTCCGTGGGCCGGGATCGCTCGTCCATAGCATGGATCGGGATACAGTCCGATCACCGATGCTCGTCGGGCACATATTCCTCATGGCCCTGCCATACGATCTGGTCCCCTTCATAGATGGTGACGAAACCGCGCCTGCGTACGATTGGCTCCGGCGGCTTCGCCGAGAAGTTCAGGCATCCGAAAGTGTCGACCGTCGCCGAGAAGACCAGCGGCTTGCCGGCCTGCATCAGCACACGGTCGCAGGTGCCCGACGGACGCTTGACCCGCCGTTTCGACAGGCCGAGCTGGAAGGATTCATAGGCGCGGATTTCCCAATCGGACGGCGGCGACCAGTGCCGGCAGTATTTGCAGTAGCGCGGTCCCGGCGGTTCCTTGTTGTCCTCCTCGTCGAGCGCCGGCCCGCCATTGTGCCCAACACGGGCGCGCGGATCGCTCATCGCCCGCGTCCGTGTTCGAGCCAGGCACGCAGGCGCTGGCGCATCACGCCAATCCCGGCATTGATTTCGGTGATCTCGGCATCGGGGGTGATGCAGCGCATCTCGCGAAAGCCTTCGAGGAAGGCGCGCATGACCTTGAGGTAGAGGCCGCCACCGACCAGCGCGACGTCGGTGAAGGGCTGCGTGCCATGATAGCAGAGGCTGGCGATCTCGCAGCCGGGGTGCGAACCGTAGTTGTCGGGTTTGCTGGGCGACGGCGGACGCGGCCAGCGTGTTCCGATGCCGCCCGCGATCATGCGGGTCGCAAGGTCAGGCGACAGCCGCGCGTTATAGTCCTCGATCGGCCGGTCGCCCCCGCCGAAACCGTAGCGCGCGGAAAGGAACCCGACCCGCGCCAGACGGCGATCGGGATCGACGCTGCGCCAGGTCTGCCAGAGCGGCCCGTCATAGCGCTCCCACGCCGGCATCCATCCGGGATCATGGCGCTTGGTGGCCGAGCAGGCGAGAAACAGCAGACGGTGTGAAAAGCCTGCTGCGCGGGTCTGGGGCACATCGACGCGCACCACGCGGACTGGACGGCCTTGCTCCACCTCGGCGAGCCGCCCGATCAGGGCGATGTCGGCGTCGGTGCAGACACCCCGAACGTGGAAGGTCGCAAGGCCGTCGACTTCGACCGGCGGCACCGCATTGATGAACAGGATGCCGTGGCCGAGATTGCCGCAATATTGCGGGGCCTCGACAGGTTCATGTCCGGGCGTCGGCTCGATCCTGCGCTGGCCGACGCGCCTGAAGGCCTCGGCGAAGCAACGGGGATCGGGCGTGACGCGCGCCTGCGGACGGGCATGATATTTCCACGGCGGTCGCTCCGGATCGACCTTGCCGATGCGGATCTGGTGCAGCAGGTCCGCGAAGCTGGAGGGATCGGCCGGATAGGGACAATCCCGCCACGCCCGTCGGATCGTCTGGCGTTGTGCTTCGGGAAAGGCGAACAGGCTCGTCCGTGCTGATCGCCAGACGGCGGCGCGCGCGTCCCGCCGATCCTGCTGCTGGCGGGGCCACCATTCGGCCCGGCGCGCCATCTCCTCCTCGACGCTATGCTGCCCTCTGGCGATCAGCTCGGCGAAGAGCGGCAGCGCCTCGCGCTCGCGCCGCTGCTCATGGGCGAAGGCGGCGCGTTTGCGCGACGTCTCCTCATAGGAGGTGGGCCGGGGCCATTTGGCGAAGCGCATCACGCACCGCCTTTCGCGGTCCTGGCGGCCCGGTAGAGGATGCGTTCGGCCTCGACCAGCGAGCCAGCCCGGCGGGCCGCTCCGGCATAGACCGAAAGCGGGAATGCGCCTTCGAACAGGATGTCCCGCTCGATACCGAGGCCGAAGGGAAGCTGGATCGATTCCAGTTCCTCCAGCGCGAAACTGCCCAGTTCCGGACAGCCGAAACCGAGGTCCGCAAGGCCGAAGAAAATCCCGTCCTCATCCAACTCGGTCGCGAGCCAGGTGGCGGACCCAACGGGATTGAAGAAGCGGACCACGGGCGCCGGATCGGGTGCCGGCTCGCCGCGACGAAGCGCGTCGGCCCGGGCGAGGGCGATGGCGCGAAGCTGCTCGCGCAATTCGGGAGTCAGGAGGATCATGCCGCAGCCCTCCCTTCTGGCGCGATGGCGCAGTCGGGGGCCGGGTCGGGATCGTCGTCATTGGCGGCGAGTGCCGCTTCGGGCCGGAAAGCGAGGAGATAATCGGCGGCCTTGGACGCGGCGCTGGCGGCGCGCAGGATGGCGCGATTGTCCTCCCGGATGATTTCGAGCCAGGAGCCGATGTAATCCGCGTGACGGACAGTCGGCACAATTCCCAGAGCCGCACAGCAGTAAGCGGCTGAAATTTCGGCGATCATCTCTTCCCGCCCATATTCAGGCGATCCGAAGGCACCGCTCTGGTCGCGATTGAGACGCGAGGGGTGGCCCACCCAATGCGAGAGTTCGTGGAGGGCCGTCCGGTGCCAGTTTATGGGGTCGAAATAATCCTCCGGTCGGGGCACGGCGACATAATCGTGACGCGGCGAATAATAGGCTTGTGCCCCGCCGATCCGGAAATCGGCGCCGGTCGCATCGATCAGGGCTTGCGCTTGCGGCAGGATCATCCCTTCGGGGATCGGCGCCGGCGGTTCGCAGATATGCGCTGGCAGCCCGTCGCATTGCTCGACCGAGAAGACGGTGAAGCTCTTGAGGAAGGGGATGCCGCCAGACGGCTCGCGCCCCTCGTTCTCCGCGCGGCGCCGCTCCTCGCCGGGGATGAAGCGACGGGTATAGATGATCCCGACGCCATGCTCTC
The DNA here is from genome assembly GCF_058793515.1 of Novosphingobium sp. GW835-FHT14H07. Classification (NCBI taxonomy): domain Bacteria; kingdom Pseudomonadati; phylum Pseudomonadota; class Alphaproteobacteria; order Sphingomonadales; family Sphingomonadaceae; genus Novosphingobium; species Novosphingobium sp. GW835-FHT14H07. The sequence goes on along the minus strand of NZ_JBXAFX010000004.1, from coordinate 151,133 downwards.
CGCGCCGGACGGAACCGCCGAGCGCGACCGCCTGGCGGAAGGTGAGGAAGGCGTGTCCGGCAAAGCCGCGTTCGACGACGGCGTTCCACAGGGTCAGGATATTGAGGCCGCTGTACCGCCGGTTGCTGACGGCATTATAGGGCATCCCGATTGCCGCGCGGGACGAGCCCCAGGGCTGCACCCAGGGCACGCGCCCGGTTTCGAGTTCAGTGATGATGCGGTTGGTGATCTGCTCGTAGAGGTTCGCCCGTTCGCCGGTCGGGCGGGTGCGGTGTGCCTGTGCCATGGCCTGTCTCCATGACGGGCCGGCGGCGAGCCTCTCTCGCAACCCTTAACCCGTCACGGCCATCCGGCTTTTCTTTCCCTCTAACGGGGCGCTACGGGGCGCGAGCCCCGTTCGAAGGGGTACGGCGAGACTCAGCGAAGCTGCGGCTTGCAGTCAGGGGAAGGCTTTCCCCTCCAAGAATCGAATTATACGCCAGCCCACGAAACAACGCGCCATCGTCAGAGGCTCGCGTGGTCGCCCGGTGGTCGCCCGAGCAAAAACAGGAGCAACGCACGCCTCATTGCCTTTCGGCAAAATATTGATTTTAAGAGAGAAATTGGAGCGGGCGAAGGGATTCGAACCCTCGACCCCAACCTTGGCAAGGTTGTGCTCTACCCCTGAGCTACGCCCGCTCGTGCGTTTCTGGCCGGTGGGAAGTGCCCCGTCCGGCTGGGGTGTGGGGGCCTCTAACGGCGACTCGGAAAGAGCGCAACACCAAAAATGCATCGAAGGCGAAGTCTTTCGCAAAACCCCCGATTCCCCTTGCCGAAGCGCGAAGCGTTCCCACATTGTGCGGCAAACCTGAAAACATCGACCGGAGACGCATCTTGGCCAGCATGGGGCTCAATCTCGACGAACAGAAGGCAGTGGACCGCTTCCGCAAGAACGTGGTCGAGCCGTCGATGGCCAAGCTCGTCATCCTGGATTTCTGGGCGGAGTGGTGCGGGCCGTGCAAGGCGCTCACGCCAGTGCTCGAAAAGGTCGCCGCAGAATATGCCGACAAGGGCGTGGTCCTCGCCAAGGTCAACGTCGACGAGGAACAGTTCATCGCCGCGCAGTTCCAGGTACGCTCGATCCCCACGGTCTATGCGATGTTTCAGGGCCAGCCGGTGGCGGACCTGACACCTGCGCGCACCGAATCACAGCTGAAGCAGTACCTCGACCAGATCCTCGCCAAGCTGCCGGTGCAGGCGGGCGAGCCCGAGCAGGACGTGACGCCGCTGCTTGCCATGGGCGAGGAAGTGCTGGCTGAAGGCGATGGCGAACGCGCTGCCAGCATCTTTGCCCAGATCGTCGAGATCGCGCCCGATAATGCTCAGGCCCACGCCGGCCTCGTGCGCGCATTGATCGCGGCAGGCCAGAAGGACGAAGCACAGGCCGTACTCGATTCGCTCGACCCCAAGCTCGCTGCGGATCCGGCCCTCGCTCAAGCGCGCTCCGCGCTGGCACTGGCCGAGGATGCGCCGGAAGAGGGCGAACTCGCTGCCCTGCGCGCTGCGGCGGCAGAACGCCCGGCCGACATGGACGCCCAGCTTGCCTTCGCCAACGGACTCTATGCCGCCGGCCAGCGAGACGAGGCTGCCGCCAAGCTCCTTGCCATGATCGCCGCCGACCGCGAGTGGAACGAGGGCGCGGCCAAGGCCCGCCTGCTGCAGATTTTCGAAGCGATCGGGCTGGAGGATCCCTGGGTTGCGGCCACGCGGCGCAAGCTCTCCGCCGTGCTGTTCGGTTGAGCGCGATGGGCGCGAGCGCAAACACGACGCGCCTGTCGATCTTCCCGCTGACAGGCGCGGTGCTCTATCCCGGCCTGCAACTGCCGCTGCATATCTTCGAACCCCGCTACCGTGCGATGGTGAGCGATTCACTGGCGCGTGATCGGCGCATCGCGATGATCCAGCCGCAATCGGCGGTCGATGGCGCGCCGCTGTTCAGCGTGGGCTGTGTCGGCAAGATCGCCGACGTCGAGGCGCTGGAGGACGGGCGGTTCAATCTCGTGCTTGAAGGCATCGCCAGGTTCCGCATGATCCGCGAACTGGACGTGACCACCCCGTTCCGCCAGATCGAAGCCGAACTCCTCGCCGACGACATGGCAGAAGCGCTCAGCGCGGTCGAGCGCGCTTCCTTCGAACAGGAAGCCCGCCGCTTCGCCGATGCGCAGGGCTATGCGGTCGATTGGGATTCGGTCGGACGGCTGGATGACATGTCGCTGATCAACGGCGTCTCGCAGATCGCCCCATTCGACGCAGCGGCCAAGCAGGCCTTGCTCGAAGCCGACTCGCTCGCCGCCCGCTGCGAGTTGCTGGTCCAGCTCATGCAGTTCTTCGGAAAGCGCGACAGCGACGATGGCGGGCGGGTGACGCTGCAGTAGTTGCAACGAACTTCAGAACTGGGCCTGAATTCCGTCAATCACGAACTGCGCTGCCAGAGCCGCCAGCAGCACGCCGAGCAGGCGGGTGATCACCGCCTCCACCTGCGAACCCAGCGCCCGGATCAGTGGCCGCGCCGCGACCAGCGCGATGAAGCTCAGCACCATCACCACGGCGAGCGCCCCAAGGATCACGGCGGTTTCCTCCAGCCCGTTGGCCCGTGCCGTCAGCAGCATCACCGATGCGATCGAGCCGGGGCCGGCCAGCATCGGCATGGCCATCGGGAAGACCGAGACGTCCTCCACCTGCGGCTGGGCGGACCGTACCTTCTCGGCCCGCTCCTCACGCCGTTCGGTGCGCTTCTCGAACACCATGTCGAGCGCGATCAGGAAGAGCATGATGCCGCCGGCAATGCGGAAGCTGTCGAGTTCGATGTGCAATGCGCCCAGCAGATCCTCGCCGAACAATGCAAAGACCAGCAGGATGCCGGTGGCGATCAGGCAGGCGCGCAAGGCCATGGAGAACGCCTGTTTCGCCGTCGCGTTGGCGGTGAGGCCCGCATAGATCGGCGCACAGCCGGGCGGGTCGATCACCACGAACAGCGTGACGAAGGCGGAGAGGAATAGCTGCAGCATCGCCTCAGGCTCCGTTCGCTTTGAAGTTGCGCGCGATCACTTCGCGCATCGCGCCGTCTTTCCAGATCCAAGCAGTGAAGCGACGGTTGCCGTCAGGCAGAACGGTCGAACGCCAGGCCAGGCTGCCGTCGCGCGATTGGCCGTCCTTGCTGTCGCCGCCTTCGGCTGCCGGAATGGCTCCGGCAAGCGGACGCATGGGCGGCAGCTTGCTGTCCTCCTTGCGCTCGCGCTTGCTGCCGGGCTGCGGCGCTGGGTCTCCCGGCGGACGAGGACGGGCCGGGCAATCGGCAACCTTGCCCTCGGCCCAGTCCACCTCGCGCAAGGGCGAGGCGAGGTCCTGCCCGTCATCGAGCACCCATTTCCAATCGACCTTGCCCTTGAACTGGCGCTGCCACACGGTGACGTATTCGCCGTCCCCTCCCGACGGTCCCTGCCATGCGCCATAGGTCAGCCCTGCGGTGCCGTCACAGCTGATCCATGCAAGGTGCGGAGCCCACTTTACCGTCGCGGGCGGGTCCTTGCGGTCCTTGAGCAATGTCCTGGCCAGCTGGCGTCCGTCTTCGAACATCTCGGCGGTCTCGTCCGCCGTCTCGCGGAAGGCGGTCCATTGTCCCCTCTCCCGCGCCAGCCGGGCAAAGCCGATGTCCGCGGCGATCAGCGCAGAAGGATTGGCATAGGCGCGCTGCGGGCGGCCAGGCCCTTGCGAATCCGGGGCCGATTGAGAGAGTGCGGGCGTGGCTGCAAGGAGGAATGCGAGGGGGATCAGGCGCTTCATCACACCAGCCTAGCCGATGCGCTGCAGCCTGCCCACCCCGCCAAACCTATCCCGCCAAGGGGCAGATCAGATTGCGTCCGCCGCCAGATCCAGACCCTCGTTGCGATAGGCCGCGACGAGCGCGTTGCGCAGCAGCACCGCGATCGTCATCGGGCCGACGCCACCGGGCACCGGCGTGATGGCCGAGGCGACTTGCGCGGCGCTTTCATAGTCGACATCGCCCACCAGCTTGGTCTTGCCTGCTTCGGCGCCGGGTACGCGGTTGATGCCTACGTCGATCACGGTCGCGCCGGGCTTGATCCAGTCTCCCTTGACCATCTCTGGTCGGCCAACGGCAGCCACGACGATATCAGCCCGCTTCACCACGTCTGCGAGGTTCTTCGTGCGGCTATGCGCCACCGTCACCGTGCAGCTTTCCGCGATCAGCAACTGCGCCATCGGCTTGCCGACAATGTTGGAGCGGCCGATCACCACCGCGTCGAGGCCCGATAGATTGCCGAGTTTGTCCTTGAGCAGCATCAGGCAGCCAAGCGGCGTGCAGGGCACGAAACCCGGCTGGCCCACGGCAAGGCGGCCGGCGTTGGTGACGTGGAAGCCGTCGACGTCCTTGTCGGGGTTGATCGCGGCGATGACCTTCTGCTCGTCGATATGCTTGGGCAACGGCAACTGCACGAGAATGCCATCGACCGCGGGATCAGCGTTGAGCTGCTCGACCATCGCCAGCAGATCGGCCTCGGACGTTTCGGCTGGCAGCTTGTGCTCGAAGCTGTTCATGCCCGCTTCCACCGTGCTCTTGCCCTTGGAGCGGACATAGACCTGGCTTGCCGGGTCCTCGCCCACCAGCACCACGGCCAGGCCAGCCTTGCGCCCGGCCTGGGCCTCGAACGCAGCGGCAAGATCGCCCACGCGGGCGCGCAGGGTGGCGGCGAAGGCCTTTCCGTCGATCACGGCAGCAGTCATCGTCTATAATCCAGCGAGTTTGTGTGTCACATTCCCGCCGAGGATGCGGCAATGCCGCTCAGCAGGATCGTCAGCAGGTTAAGGCCGATGATCAGTACCATCGGCGAGAAATCGAGCGCGCCGGTATCGGGCAGGATCTTGCGGATCGGGCGCAGCATCGGCTCAAGGATAGCGTTCAGGGCCTTCCACATTGCGGCAACCGCGTTGTTGTGCATGTTGACGACATTGAACGAGATGAGCAGGCTCAGCACGAACTGCACGATGACGACTACGACAAGGATGTTCACGAGGTAGTTGATCATGGCGATCAGCGTGTAAAGCAGCATCGGTGCATATCCTCGTCGGCAGATTGAGAGCGAGCCATGCTCCTAGCCGACCCTCTTGCCGGGCCACAAGTGCCCGCAGTGTCGCTACGGGGCGACACTTGCGCGGCTCTGTATGTGCTACTTACAATTTAGGCAAGCTTCGCCGCTGTTGTCCTCAGGGCTTGCCTGGGTTGAGCGTCGTGCTGTCGATATGCCAGCGCAGCTGCTCCGCCGACGCTCCGGGCACGTTGTTGACCCTTCGCAAGATCACGTCGCCCGTTATCGTGCGGTCACCATCGGTTATGACCACCGGGGCGGTATAATAGATCGAACCCGCCGCGCCTTCCTGCTGGCCTTCGCCAATCACTACCGAAGGAGCCTTGAGCCTGCCCCAAGTCTCGGCGAAAAGCCTCGCGTCCATGCCGCTGCGATCCCCCTTGTCTGCCCAGAAAGCGCGGACACTGCGCCAGTCGCGGGCTTCGATGGCGGCGGCAAAGGCATCGAGCACGTCCTCGGGCCGCTTGGCAAGAGAGGGCTGAGCCACTTTTCCGGATGCTGCAGGCTCCAATCGCTGTGCAGGACCGGCTGTCGACTGAGCAGCGGGCGCAGCCATCGCGGTGCTGTCTTCTGCAGGCGACGCCGGCCCCCGCTGACAACCGCCAAGGTGAAAGACCAGCGCCGACATGGCGGCCGTGACAAGAGCGGTGCGGATCATGCCGCAGGGACGAACGCGGGCCGATCCGGTTCCGCGCTTAATGGAAACATAATCTCCGGTCGAATCGGCGCCTCAGGCGCGGATCAGCGTCCCCGCACCGCGCGCGGTGAAGATCTCCAGCAGCATGGCATGGGGCACGCAGCCATCAAGCACGACCGTCGCCTCGCAGCCCGCCTCGACGGCGTGGACGCATGTCTCGAGCTTGGGGATCATGCCGCCGCTGATGGTGCCGTCTTCGGCCAGTCGCGCAATGTCGGCGGGCCTGAGGTCGGTCAGCAGGTTCTTGTCCTTGTCGAGCACGCCCGGAACGTCGGTCAGCAGGAACAGGCGTGAGGCACCGAGTGCGGCGGCAATCGCACCTGCCATGGTGTCGGCATTGATGTTGTAGGTCTCGCCATCCTCGCCGACGCCGATCGGCGCGATCACGGGGATCATTCCGGCGTTGACGATGGTGTCGATCACGGTCGTGTCGATGCGGTCGGGCTCGCCCACGAAGCCGAGGTCGACCACGATCGGATCGCCATCCTCGCCCTCGATGGCCTTGGGCGACTTCTTCGACTGGACCTTGCGGGCGACCACCATGCCGCCATCCTTGCCGGAAATGCCGATGGCCTTGCCGCCCGCGCGGGCGATCCAGCTGACCAGTTCCTTGTTGATGGCGCCGGCCAGGACCATTTCAGCCACTTCGGCGGTCTGCTTGTCGGTCACGCGCAGGCCGTCGACGAACTGCGATTCGATGCCCAGCGCCTTTAGCATCCGCCCGATCTGCGGCCCGCCGCCGTGGACGACGACCGGGTTGATGCCCACGGCCTTCAACAGCACGATGTCCTCGGCAAAGTCCTGCGCCAGTTCGGGATCGCCCATCGCGTGGCCGCCATACTTCACAACGAAAGTCTTGCCGGCATAGCGCTGGAGATAGGGCAGCGCCTCGGTCAGGGTCTCTGCCTTGGCAAGCATCGCGGGGTCGTGGTTCTGGCTCATGCGCGCGCCCTTACGCGCAATGCTTGCAGAATCCAATATTGGCGTTGCGCGCGTGACGGCAGCTTATGCCGTCCAATCAGGATGGGCTGTCGAGCCTGCGACCGATCTTCATCACCAGCGCAATGATCAGCGGCACCAGCACTGCCGACAGCACGACCTTGGCCAGCATCTGCCCCGCCATCAGGCTGGCAATCGGGCGCACGCCATAGAACGAAACCGAAATGAAGATCAGGGTATCGACAACCTGCGAAAGTGCCGCGGCAATGAAACCGCGCACGGCAAGAAACCGCCCTGCCGCACCGCGCAGGCGGTTGAAGATCCACACGTTGAGCGTCACCGACACGCCATAGGCCATGATCCCGGCCAGCATCATGCGCCACGATTGGCCAAGGATGATCGGGAAGGCTCCCTTGGCCGGTTCGTACATGCCCGGGTCAGTCGGCAGGTTCAGCACGAACAGCGTCAGCGCGATGGCAAAGGCCAGCGGCAGGAAGCCATAGCGGACAAGGCGGTCTGCGGCGTCCTTGCCATGAAGCTCGGCTATCCCGCTGGAAATGCCAACAAGCGTGAGGAAGGGAAATATCCCGGCCTCCACCGCCAGCGGACCAAGCGCAACCTGCTTTGCTCCCAGCACACCGCCCAACGTCACCATGCCGCCATAGAACAGCGCGAAGAGGAACAGCGAACGGGGGATTGCGAAGGCTGGCGCGGTGGTATCGTGCATTTCGGGCCGATAGCGCGCTTTTAACCTCCCGCCAATTCGCTATTAGATTCTGCTGAAACCAATTTGCGTGCGGAGCAGATCCTTCCCGATGCGTGTCGCTTCAAGTCTTCTCGGGATGGTGCTCATCCTTGCCCTCGCCTTCCTGCTCTCGTCGAACCGCCGGGCGATCCGCCTGCGCGTGGTAGCCGCGGCCTTTGCCCTGCAGGCGGGTTTCGCCGCGCTGGTGCTGTACGTGCCGGTCGGCAATCGCCTGCTGCAGGGCGCAGCGGGCGGGGTCGAAAGCCTGCTCGGCTTCGCCCGCGCCGGTGTGGCCTTCCTGTTCGGTCCCTTGGCGGACCCGGCGATCGGCGGCACCAGCTTTGCCATCTCGGCCCTGCCGGTGATCGTGTTCTTCGCCGCGCTGATCTCGATCCTCTACTACGTTGGCGTGATGCAGCTGGTGATCCGCTGGATCGGAGGTGCGCTTGAAAAGGTCACCGGCATCAGCAAGGTCGAATCGCTATGCGCCGCCAGCAACATCTTCGTCGGCCAGAGCGAATCACCGCTGGTGATCAGGCCCTATCTTGCCGCGCTCAACCCCAGCCAGCTGTTCACCGTGATGACGGTGGGCATGGCGGGCGTGGCGGGGACCATCCTTGCAGCCTATGCCAGCATGGGCATTCGCATCGACTATCTGGTGGCGGCTGCCTTTATGTCCGCGCCGGGCGGGATTCTGATGGCCAAGCTGATGATGCCCGACGAGCCGCCCGTGCCCGCCGAAGTTGCCGACGAAGCCTTGCCCAACCCGCACGTGAAACCCAGCCTCGCCTCGGACGAGGAAGAGCGCCCCGCCAATATCATCATGGCGGCAAGCCAAGGGGCGCAGACCGGGGTGAAGCTCGCCGTCGCCGTGGGCGCCATGGTGCTGGCGTTCGTCGCGCTGGTCGCGCTCGCCAACGGCGTGCTCGGCTGGATCGGCGGGTGGTTCGGTACGCCCGACCTCTCGTTCCAGATGGTGCTGGGCTATGTCTTCGCGCCGGTGTTCTACCTGCTGGGTGCCGACGGCTGGAGCGAGGCGATGCAGGCTGGTGGCCTGTTCGGCAGCAAGATCGTGCTCAACGAATTTGTCGCCTTCATCGAACTCGGCAAGGACACCGCGCTGTCGGCCCACACCGTCGCCATCGTCACCTTCGCACTGTGCGGCTTTGCCAACTTCAGCTCGATCGCGATCCAGATGGCGGTAACCGGAGGCCTTGCCCCCAACCAGCGCCCGATCATCGCCAAACTCGGCATCCGCGCGCTGGTAGCAGGCGCGCTCAGCAATCTGATGAGCGCCGCATTGGCGGGGCTGTTTCTCAGCCTCTAGGCGGGGATTTCAACGACATACATTCGTCGGCCCGGACTTGATCCGGGCCAAGGCTTCTTTCCAAACACGCGCGAGAAACGCCCTGCCGGATCAAGTCCGGGGCGACGTTGGAGTGACGTCAGGCGAAATGTTCCGCCAGTATATCCACCGCCTTGGCGAGTTCGCCGTCGAGGTAGCCCAGCAGCTTGTGCCAGTCGTGCGCGCCGGCCAGTTCGCCGGGGCCGTCTGACACGCCGCGCAGGCCCACCAGCGGCACGCCAAACGTGCGGGCAGCTCGGGCGACGGCATAGGTTTCCATGTCGACCATGTCGGCGCTCACCCGGTCCCAGTGATCGCCGCTGACAACGTCGCCGCCGCTCGATAGCGTGGCGATTGGCAGGTCCAGCGGCGTGTCCAGCGGCAGGTCCTTGGGCTCATCGAGATAGGGCACCAAGCCCGGCTCCACGCCCAGCGCCGAGGCGTCCATGTCGCGCCACGAAACGCTGCCGATCTGGTGGATCGAGCCCAGGGCGCAGCGCCGCGATCCGGCCGAGCCGAGGCAGACGATCAGGTCGGGCAGGGTGCCCGCAGCCTCCAGTCGCGCCAGCGCAATTCCTGCGTGCAGCGCCGCCTCGACCGGGCCGATTCCGGTAATCAGCGGCACGAACCGCGCGCGCAGGTGCGGGCCATATTCAGGCTCTGCTGCCATCACGAACAGCGCACGCTTGGTGCCGAGCTGCGTCAGTTCAACCATTGGCTTGGGCTTTCAGCTGATAGAGCAGATCCAAAGCCTCGCGGGGCGACAGCGCATCGATGTCGAGGCCGTTGAGGCGCTCGCGCAGCGCGTCGACCTTCTCCTCTGCCGCTTCGATCGCGGCCGCGAACAGGGGCAGGTCATCAAGCCCTGCGGCAAGGCCGCCGGTGGCGGCGCGGCCTTTCTCGAGCTTTTCCAGCACCGACTTGGCACGCTTGATTACCGGCGCTGGCACGCCTGCCAGCCGGGCCACGGCAAGGCCATAGGACTTGTCTGCCGGTCCTTCCGCCAGTTCGTGCAGCAGCACCAGATCGCCCTTCCATTCCCGCGCGCGGACGTGGTGGAGCGAGAGCGAATCGCAAGCTTCGGCAAGACGCGAGAGCTCGTGGTAGTGCGTGGCGAACAGGCAGCGGCAGCGGTTGATCGAATGGATTGCCTCTGCCACCGCCCAGGCCAACGACAGGCCGTCGTAGGTCGATGTACCCCGGCCCACCTCGTCGAGGATCACGAAACTGCGCTCGGTCGCCTGAGACAGGATCGCCGCCGTCTCGACCATTTCGACCATGAAGGTCGAGCGGCCGCGCGCCAGATTGTCCGATGCGCCGACGCGGCTGAACAGGCGATCGACCAGGCCGATCGTCGCGGCTTGCGCGGGCACGAAGCCGCCGGCCTGTGCCAGCAGCACGATCAGTGCGTTCTGGCGCAGGAAGGTGGATTTACCGCCCATGTTCGGCCCGCCGACCAGCCAGAGCCGATCCTGCGGATGCAGGCAGCAGTCGTTGGCGACAAAACGCTCGCCCTTGGCCGCCAGCGCTGCCTCGACCACCGGATGCCGCCCGCCGGTGATCTCAAGACAGGGCTCGTCCACCACGCGGGGGAGCGCCCAGCCGCCTTCGGCTGCCCGCTCGGCCTGTCCCGCGGCCACGTCGATGCGGGCAAGTGCTGCCGCCGTGGCAGCGATCGCTTCCCTGGCGCGCACGGCGTGACCGACGAGGTCCTCGAAATGCGCTTCTTCCGCTGCCAGCGCATGGCCACCGCTTTCTGCAATCCGGCTGGCTTCCTCGTGCAGGGCCAGCGCATTGAAGCGCACTGCGCCCGCCATGGTCTGGCGGTGGGTAAAGCCCGATTCGGGCGCCATCAGCCGGTCAGCGTGGCGCGCCGGAACCTCGATGAAGTAGCCCAGCACGCCGTTGTGGCGGATCTTCAGCGCGGTGACCCCGGTATCGTCGCGGTACTTCGCCTCGAGCGCCGCAATGGCGCGGCGGGCGTTGCCGGAAACCCGGCGCAACTCGTCGAGCGCGGCGTCGTAGCCCTCGGCGATATAGCCACCCTGCGACCGTTCGGTCGGCGGCGCTGGCACCAGCGCACGGGCGTAGAGATCGCACAACGCGCCATGGCCCGATAGCGAGGGCAGCATCTCGTCGAGCGGGCCGGGCCGGTCGGAGCGCGCGCGCAGCACGTCGTGCAGGCGGCGTGCCTCGGAAAGCCCGTCGCGCAACTGGCCAAGATCGCGTGGAGAGCCACGCCCGGCCACGACCCGGCCCAGCGCACGGCCGACGTCGGGCAGGCTGCGCAGGATGCCGCGGATGTCGCCCCGCAGCAGCGGATCGTCGTGGAGCCAGCTGACCAGTTCCAGCCGCCGGTTGATTGCGCGCGTATCGGTCAGCGGGGCTGACAGGTCCTCGGCCAGGAGACGCGCCCCGGCCCCCGTTACGCAGCGATCAATCGCCTCGACCAGCGAGCCTCGCCGGGTACCGCTCGAACTGACCAGTATCTCAAGGCTGCTGCGCGTGGCTTCGTCCATCGCCATGTGCGTGCCGGCCTCGCGCGCCACCGGCGGCAGGATCAGGGGCAGCGCGCCACGGCCGACATGATCGAGGTAGGCGACGAGACCGCCCGCCGCAGCCAGCATGGCGCGGCTGAACTGCCCGAATCCGTCGAGTGTGGAGACCCCATGCACGGCCTTCAGCCGCGTCTCGCCTTCGTCGCTGCCGAACGACCGATTCGGACGAGGAACGCAATCAATCGGCGCGTTCTCCCATGATTCTGGCGCGACCACCTCGCTCGCGCCAAGCCGGGCCAGCGCCGCGCCCATCTCATCGGGCGCGCATTCCTCAAGTTCCATGCGGCCCGTGGAGATGTCGCAGGCGGCAATGCCGATCGCGCCGCGCACCTCGCACACCGCGGCCAGCACGTTCGCCCGGCGCGGTTCGAGCAGTGCTTCCTCGGTCAACGTGCCCGCTGTCACGAATCGGACGATGTCGCGCGCCACCAGCGCCTTCGAACCACCGCGTTTCTTCGCTTCCTCGGGCGTTTCGACCTGTTCGGCGATGGCCACGCGGCAGCCCGCCTTGATCAGCCGGGCAAGGTAGCCCTCGGCGGAATGGACCGGCACGCCGCACATCGGAATCGGCGCGCCGCCGTGTTCGCCGCGGCTGGTCAGCGCGATGTCGAGGACTTGCGCGGCGATCTTGGCGTCGTCGAAGAACAGCTCGAAGAAGTCGCCCATGCGGTAGAACAGCAGGCAGTCGCCAGCCTGCTGTTTAAGCGCAAGATATTGCGCCATCATCGGAGTTGGGGCATTAGGCGTCACGCGCACGTGGCTAGACGAGCGCGACGTGTTTCTCAAACCATCGACACCGGGATATCCGCAACTCCAGCGCGCAGCCTGTGCAGAGCAGGCAGCATGGGGACGGTTCCGGTCTTGTGGGGGTACTTACGGTTTGACGCAAGTCCGCGAAAAGGATTGGCTCCAGGGTCTGAAGGCCGCTTGGGCGCGCGCAGGAGCGCTGCCGTGGCTTTCGGGCCCCGGCATCGTCATTGCAGTGCTGCTCGTTTGCGCCCCCTTCGCGCTGGTCGAAGTGCCGCCACTGATCGACGTGCCCGGCCACATGGGCGCCGCCGCGATCGAGGCTGCCGGCCCCGGCAATCCGCTCGAACAGTACTTCACCTGGAAGTGGGTGTTCACCCTGAACATCGGCGGCGGCGTGCTGATGAAGGTGCTCGGAGCGCAGTTCGGCATCCTCGCTGCAGGCTGGTGGAGCACGGTGCTTGCCACGGGCCTGTTTGCAGGCGGCTGCTTGTGGACCATCCGCATGCTCAATCCCAAGGGTGGGCACGCCGCGGCATGGTCGCTGATGTTCGTGTTCAGTTTCCCGCTGCTGACGGGCTTCCTCAACTACATCCTTGCCACCGGCCTTTCGCTGACCGCGTTCGGCGCCTCGCTCTGGCTTGAACAGCGCAACCCAAAGGCGCGCGCCGCGATGCTCGTGGTCGCGCAGCCGGTGGCAATGCTCTGCCACGCGATCGGCGGCCTGCTGCTGGCGTTGCTGGTAGGCGCCCATGCTTTCGGCCGCGCGATGGACGAACTGCCCGAAGGCTGGCGCTGGCGCGACCTGACCAACCGCCAGTGGCTGCGCACGCTTGACTGGAAGGCGATTGGCTTGCGCCTCTGGCAAGCTTGCTGGCCGCTGCTGGCCACGGTGATCACGATCGTGCTGTGGAAGGCGTTTTCGCCGCCCGTCCAGTCGATGAACATCTGGCGCTGGGACCAGAAGGCGTGGTCCTTCGTGCTGACCTTGCGCGACCAGTCCAAGCTGCTCGATGCCGGGACCACGATCATCGCCTGCCTGCTGGTGCTGGTCGGGCCGTTCCTCGGCGCAAAGTGGCGCTTCCGGCAGGGCATGCCCGCGCTGATGGTGTTCTTGCTGTTCCTCGCGATCCCGAGCGACATCAACGGTTCGGCCTTCGTCGACATCCGCATCCTTCCGGTCGCGGCCATGCTCGGCCTCGGCCTGCAGGACTGGAGCGGCGCCCGGCGCCCGCAGTGGGCGCGCGCAGTCGCTTATGCCGGCATGGCCCTGCTTGCCGTGCGCCTCACCGTGACGGCATGGAGCTTCAACGGCTATGCCGAAGACTACAACAAGCAGCTTTCCGCGCTGACCCATGTCGAGCCCGGCAGCCGCGTCCTCGCTTTCGTAGAGCACTCGTGCCTCGACGAATCCTGGCGCAACACCCGCCGCGATCACCTCGCCAGCCTCGCGAGCCTCTACCGGCAGGCCTGGGTCAACGACAACTGGGCGGTCCCCGGCCTGCACATGGTCGTGCCGCGCTTTCGTCCGGGTCGCAACTTCACGGCGGACCCTTCAGAGTTCGTCTGGTCGCGCGGTTGCGCCGGTGGCTGGCGTCGCAGCGTCGATACCGCGCTGAAGTACGCCCCGATCGAGCGCGTGGACTATGTCTGGCTGATCGATACCGGCTTGCCGCGACGCGCCGATCCTCGCTTGCAACTGGTCTGGCAGGAGGGCCGCAGCCTGTTGTTCAAGGTAAGGCGGCTCGGCATCCCGACGTGGCAGCCGAAGGACCTCTAAACCGGCAGTCCGATTCCGCATCCGGCATTTTCGATAGATTTGCATCGACTCTGCAGTGTCCGCGCGCCTTGACGTAACGTCAAAGGTCGGACACTGCCATCACAACAAGTCCGGTCAGATACGGGGGAACCATGTCCGAGGAAAGCAACGTCCGCTTCACCGAACGCGAGGCGCTTTTCTACCACAACACGATCCGCCCCGGTAAGATCGAGATCATCGCCAGCAAGCCGATGGCGACCCAGCGCGATCTGTCGCTGGCCTATTCTCCCGGCGTTGCGGTCCCGGTCCGCGCTATCGCCGAAGATCCCGCCACTGCCTATGACTACACCGCCAAGGGCAACCTTGTTGCCGTGATTTCCAATGGCACTGCCATCCTTGGCCTTGGCAACCTTGGCGCGCTGGCCTCCAAGCCGGTGATGGAAGGCAAGGCCGTGCTTTTCAAGCGCTTTGCCGACGTCGATTCGATCGACATCGAGCTCGCCACCGAAGATCCCGACGCTTTCATCGAAGCTGTTGCGCTGATGGAGCCCTCCTTCGGTGGCATCAACCTTGAAGATATCAAGGCGCCCGAATGCTTCATCATCGAACAGGCCCTGAAGGACCGCCTGAAGATACCGGTGATGCACGACGACCAGCACGGCACGGCAATCATTTCCGCCGCAGGTCTGCTCAATGCCTGCCACCTGACCGGACGCAAGCTCGAGGACGTCAAGGTTGTCGTCAACGGCGCGGGCGCTGCGGCCATTGCCTGTACCGCGTTGATCAAGGCGATGGGCGTGCGCCACAACAACGTCATCATGTGCGACCGTTCTGGCGTGATCTACCGCGGCCGCGAGAACAGCATGGACCAGTGGAAGAGCGCGCACGCGGTCGATACTTCGGCCCGGAGCCTCGAGGATGCTCTGGTCGGCGCAGACATCTTCCTTGGCCTTTCGGCAGCCGGGGCCTTGAAATCGGACTGGATGGCCAAGATGGCGCCGCAGCCGATCATCTTCGCAATGGCCAACCCGGACCCGGAAATCACTCCGCCCGAAGCAAAGGCGGTGCGCCCGGATTGCATCATCGCCACGGGCCGGTCGGACTATCCGAACCAGGTCAACAACGTCCTTGGCTTCCCCTTCATCTTCCGCGGCGCGCTCGACGTTCAGGCGACCGCGATCAACGAAGAAATGAAGATCGCCGCAGCCGAGGCGATTGCCCAGCTCGCTCGCGAGCCTGTCCCCGAGGAAGTCGCTGCCGCCTACGGCATCAACCACACCTTCGGTCTCGACTACATCATTCCCGCACCGTTCGATCCGCGCCTCATGGAAGTCGTGTCGTCGGCAGTGGCGCAGGCAGCGATGGATTCGGGCGTGGCGCAGAAGCCGATCGAGGACATGGACGCCTACCGGACCAGTCTCAAGGCGCGCCTCAACCCGACAACCTCGGTGCTGACCAACGTGTTCGCCCAGGCCAAGGACAATCCCAAGCGCGTCGTCTTTGCCGAGGCCGAGAACGAGGTGGTGCTGCGTGCCGCGATCCAGTTCAAGGACTTCGGCTATGGCACCCCGGTGCTGGTCGGACGCACCCAGGGCGTGCTCGATCTGCTGACCGAACTCGGCGTCAGCGATCCTTCGTCCTATGAAATCCACAATTCCGCCGTCTCGCCGCTGGTGCCCGAGATGGTTGCCTACCTCTATGAACGCCTCAAGCGCCGCGGCTATCTTGAGCGTGACGTCAAGCGCATGGTCAACCAGGACCGCAACGTCTTTGCCTCGCTGCTCGTCGCGCTCGGCCATGGCGATGCACTGATCACCGGCATGACGCGTACTTTCGCGCAGTCGATGAAGGAAGTGCGCCGCGTTCTCGACCCCAAGCCCGGCCACCTGCCCTTCGGCATCCACCTCATGGTCGCCAAGAACTATACGGTGTTCCTGGCAGATACGACCGTGAACGAGCGTCCTTCGGCCGAGGACCTGGCGCATATCGCCAAGGAAACGGCCGCCGTCGCGCGCCGCATGGGTCACGAACCGCGCGTTGCGTTCCTGTCGTACTCGACCTTCGGCAATCCCTATGGCCGCTGGCTGGAATCGATCCGCGGTGCGGTGGCCATTCTCGATGCCGAAGACCCGGGCTTCGAATACGAAGGCGAAATGGCGCCGGATGCTGCCTTGAACCCCAAGGTCATGGCCAACTATCCGTTCAGCCGCCTTTCCGCTCCGGCCAACGTGCTGATCATGCCGGGCCTGCAATCGGCCAACATCTCGGCCAAGTTGCTGCGCGAACTGGCTGGCAATGCCGTGATCGGCCCGATGCTGCTGGGCATGGAGAAGCCCGTCCAGATCGCACCGATGACCTCGCTGGCGCCCGATATCCTGACGCTGGCGGTGCTGGCGGCTGCAGGCGTGGTGGGTTAAGTTCTTCGGACTTGCGCCCCCGCGAAGGCTGGGGCGCAGTGCCTCGGAACCTAGATCAATCCCGCCAGCGGACTGCTTGGATCGGCATACTTGCGCGTTGGCATGCGTCCGGCAAGATAGGCATCGCGCCCGGCCTGCACTGCCAGCTTCATCGCCCGGGCCATGCGGATCGGGTCCTTGGCTTCGGCAATCGCGGTGTTCATCAGCACGCCGTCGCAGCCGAGTTCCATCGCCACGGCCGCTTCCGAAGCCGTGCCCACGCCGGCATCGACCAGCACCGGCACCTTGGCCCCTTCGACGATCAGCCGCACCGTCACCTTGTTCTGGATGCCGAGGCCTGAACCGATCGGCGCGCCCAGCGGCATGACCGCCACGGCGCCCGCATCCTCGAGCTGCTTGGCCGCAATCGGATCGTCCACGCAGTAGACCATCGGCAGGAAGCCTTCCTTGGCCAGCACTTCGGTGGCGCGGATCGTCTCGATCATGTTGGGATAGAGCGTGCGTGCCTCGCCCAGCACTTCGAGCTTCACCAGATCCCAGCCACCCGCCTCGCGCGCCAGGCGCAGCGTGCGGATCGCACTTTCGGCATCGAAGCACCCGGCAGTGTTGGGGAGGTAGGTGATCTTCTTGGGATCGATATAGTCTGTCAGCATCGGCGCCTTGGGGTCCGACACGTTGACGCGGCGCACCGCCACGGTGACGATCTCCGCGCCCGAGGCCTCGACTGCGGCGGCGTTCTGCTCGAAGTCCTTGTACTTGCCGGTGCCGACAATCAGGCGCGAGCGGAAGGTGCGGCCGGCAACGGTCCAGGTATCGCTTGAATCCGTCACGTCGCTTTGTCCTCCACCTACGAAATGCACGATTTCCAGAACGTCGCCCTCGGCAATCGCCACGTCGCCCAGCGTGGAGCGAGGCACGATCTCACCATTGCGCTCGACCGCAACCTTGGTCGGCTCGAGTTCGAGGCTGCGCACCAGATCGGCGATCGATCCGGGCGCGGCCCGGCGGGGTTCGCCGTTGACGACAAGGGAGAGCATTCCAGTCATGCGGCCCGCTTTAGCGACGCGGGGGCAGGGTGCAAGTATGGCCTTAGTGAGAGGCGCGCATGTTGATCACGTGCGCCACTGCCACGAGGATCACGCCGCCCACCGTCAGCGCCACTTCGGCATCGCCATGGCCAACTGCAACGGCTGCGCCCATCAGCGCCAGCCCCGTCCCGCCAATGGCCAATGGCAGCAAGCGTCCATGACGCAGCGCGCCGATCCCGATCGTCGCCGCGCCGATGACCAGCGCGAAGGCGAGGCCCCAGCGGTGTATGTCCGGGTTCAGCAGCACACCGCCGCCGATGCCCAGCATCCCGACCAGGAACAGCCCCGCCACGCAGTGAATCAGGCACAGCCCCGAAAGGAGCACGCCGATCCGGTCAAGCCGGGCACGCAAGGCAAGCAGGGCATCACTCATGCAGCCTCATATATGTTACAATGTTACATCACACAAGGCGATGTGGCGAAATTCTCTCCTGTCCGAATGTCCACGGTACTGCCCGACAATCGCTCTTGCGATTCGAGGAGGGCGGGAGCAGGGGCGGGAGCCATGACTAACAGCGTCACGCCCAAGCTGCGAAACGATGCCACTGCCCTTGCGCGCTGGCTGTGCATTGTCGCCTTCATGGTCCTCGCCATCGTCGTGGTCGGCGGCATCACTCGCCTCACCGAATCGGGTGTCTCGATCACCGAGTGGAAGCCGGTCAGCGGCACCCTGCCGCCGATTACCGAGGCGCAATGGCAGGCCGAATTCGACGCCTATCGCGCCACGCCGCAGTACCAGCTGGTCAACGGTCCGGCGGGCATGACGCTCGAGACCTACAAGTTCATCTTCTTCTGGGAATGGGTCCACCGCCTGCTCGCCCGCACCATCGGCCTCGTGTTTGCAGCGCCGCTCGCGTGGTTCTGGATCAAGCGGCGCATCCCTGAAGGCTACAAGCCCCGGCTGCTCGCGCTGCTGGCACTGGGCGCACTGCAGGGTGCGGTCGGCTGGTGGATGGTCAAGTCGGGCATCGTCAACGACGTCAAGGTTAGCCACTTCCGCCTCGCCACGCACCTGCTGGTCGCGCTGTTCACGCTTGCAGGCCTCGTGTGGACCGCGCTTGATCTGATCGCGCTCGGCAAGGGCGAGGGTCGCTCACGCCTGCACGGCATAGGTCTGCTCGCGCTCATCATGCTGGTGCTGCAACTGTTCTACGGCGCGCTGGTAGCGGGCCTGCGCGCAGGCACTTCGGCCGGCGGCGGCTGGTTCAACTGGGACGCCTGGCCGCTGATGCAGGGCAAGGTCTATCCCGATGGCATCGACTGGGCACTGGGCGCAGGCCACGCGCTGTTGTCCGATCCGTTCCTCGTCCACTTCATCCACCGCTGGTGGGCTTGGGGCCTGGTCGCCGTGCTGGTCGTTGTCGCCCGGAAGCTGCGCAAAACGGACCGCAAGGCTTCTGTCGTCCTCCACTCGGTCTTTGGCACACAGGTCCTGCTCGGCATCTTCACCGTATGGAGCGGCGTCGCCCTGTGGCTCGGTGTGCTGCACCAGCTGGTCGGCGCGCTGCTCGTCGCCACCACAGTATGGTGCGCCCACATCCTCGGTCGCCCGAAACAAGGTGCGCAATGACCGCCGCGCTGATCTGGTGCCCCTTCGGCGACGTCGAGAGCGCCGAGGCGGCGGCAGGTCAGTTACTCGAAGAGCGCCTGATCGCCTGCGCCAACATCCTCCCCGCCATCCGCTCGCTCTATCGCTGGAACGGCGAGCGGGGGAAGGGCAGCGAAGTTGCAGTCCTGTTCAAGACCCGCGCCGACCTGCTGGATGCCGCCGTGGCGCGCCTCGAAGCGCTCCATCCCTACGATGCGCCCGCGATCTCCGGGTGGCGCTGCGATGCGGCAGGAGTGGCCACGCTGGGCTGGCTGGGGGCAGAGTGCGGGCCTCTTCTGCCATGAATATTCGTTGTGTCGTCGCCGCAAGACGATGTTATCTGCGACAATGCGCAATCGAGTTCTCGTCTTGCTCGCTGTGATGGCCGCATATGCAGCTGCGTTTCTTCCAATCCTTGTCATGGGTCGGGAAGGACTTTGGCTCGCCAAGCTTCTGTTTCTCTCGGGTTTGCCTTTTCTCGCATTGGCGACGGTGTTCGGGGTAGTATTTGCAGATCCAATCCGGGTGCATCCTTGGCCATGGAGCGTAAGTGCTTCGGCCATTGCCGTACTGGCGAGCACCCTTGCACTCTGGTTCCTCACAAGCAGCGCCATCGGACTGCTGAGCGTCATTCCTGCGATCTTTGCGCCGCTTGCCTTCAGGTTGGCACTAAAGTTTGGTGATCAATAAGGCGCGTCGCAAAGCAGCAGATTGGAAGAGGTATTATTTTACCTCTCGGAAAACCCGCAGTTTGCTTGACTCTCGCGGGCATTTGCAACAAAGGCGCGCTTCCTTCGTCGTGAAGAAGCGGATTCTCGCCCGGATCGACGCACCGAATATCCAGGGAACCCGTAGCCATGAAGGCTCTCAGCAAGGTCACCCGGTCGATCAAGCCGGCCGAGGTGGAGAAGAACTGGCATCTGATCGATGCCGAAGGCATGGTTGTCGGCCGTCTCGCCGTCGTCATTGCCAACCATCTGCGCGGCAAGCACAAGCCGAGCTACACCCCGCACGTCGATTGCGGCGATCACGTTGTCGTGATCAACGCCGACAAGGTCAAGTTCACCGGCAACAAGCTGAAGAACAAGACCTACTACAAGCACACCGGCTATGCCGGCGGCATCAAGGAAGTCACCGCGGACAAGGTCCTCGGTGGTCGCTTCCCCGAGCGCGTGCTTGAAAAGGCGGTTGAGCGCATGATCCCCCGCGGCCCGCTCGGCCGTGCGCAGATGCGCGCCCTTCACCTCTATGCCGGTGCCGAGCACCCGCATGGCGGCACCCAGCCGGTGGCGCTCGACGTCGCCTCGATGAACCGCAAGAACAAGGTGGGTGCATAATCATGGCCGAAACCGAAAACACCGTGTCGAGCCTCGCCGACCTCAAGGACCTGACCGCTGCTGCTCCCGTGGCTGCCGCTCCGGCCGAGGCTGGTGAAGCCGCTCCTGTCCGCACCGGCCCCGCTGCCGTGATCCGCGCTCGCGAAGTCGATGCGCAGGGCCGTTCGTATGCCACCGGCCGCCGCAAGGACGCCGTGGCCCGCGTGTGGCTCAAGCCCGGCTCGGGCAAGGTCACTGTCAACGGCCGTGACCAGGAAGTTTACTTCGCCCGTCCGACTCTGCGTCTGGTGATCAACCAGCCGTTCGAAGTCGCCGGTCGCGAAGGCCAGTACGACATCGTCTGCACCGTCAAGGGCGGTGGCCTCTCGGGCCAGGCCGGCGCGGTCAAGCACGGCATCGCCCAGGCCCTGTCGAAGTTCGAACCCGAACTGCGCAGCGCCGTGAAGGCTGCCGGCTTCCTGACCCGCGACCCGCGCGTCGTCGAGCGTAAGAAGTACGGCAAGGCCAAGGCCCGCCGCAGCTTCCAGTTCTCGAAGCGCTAATCGCGCTTCGGCGGGCAGTTCTCGAAGCGCCGATCGCGCTTCGGCTGCAAGGCAGAACAGAAAGGGGTTGGCTTCCGGGCCAGCCCCTCTTTTCTTGCCTGCCGCAGTTCACGGTCGCATCGCATGGGCGGACGAGAGGAGACCTTGCGCGATGATCAGGCTGCCGCGCCCCGCAGCATGGGGACAGTTGCGCTTCGGCGGACGCCTCGGCTGGGCGCGTGGCGCTGTGGGTGCGCTCTTCGGCGTGGCGCTGGCAGCAGTGGCCGGCAAACTTCTCCCCGGCACTCCGCAGTCGCCATGGATCGTCGC
The DNA here is from genome assembly GCF_058793515.1 of Novosphingobium sp. GW835-FHT14H07. Classification (NCBI taxonomy): domain Bacteria; kingdom Pseudomonadati; phylum Pseudomonadota; class Alphaproteobacteria; order Sphingomonadales; family Sphingomonadaceae; genus Novosphingobium; species Novosphingobium sp. GW835-FHT14H07. The sequence continues at coordinate 129,918 of NZ_JBXAFX010000004.1, read as the reverse complement.
GCCTGTCGGTGCATCCGCGGTGCTGGTCTTCGCGGTTCCTGCCAGCCCTCTCGCGCAGCCATGGTCGGTCCTCGGCGGAAGCATGGTTGCTGCGCTAACCGGCATTGCCGCAGGCCATCTGGTCGGCGATCCGCTGACTGCAGTGGGACTTGCGGTGGGCATGGCGATCGCCACGATGACCTTGGCCCGTTGCCTTCATCCACCCGGCGGCGCCTGTGCCATCCTCGGCGCGCTTGCGGCAACTAACCCTGCCAGTAGCGCAATCGGGCTTCTTCTGCCGCTCCTCGCCAATCTGCTGGGACTGGTCTTCGCAGGGTGGCTCTATAACAACTTCACTGGCCACCCATGGCCGCACATTCCGCTTCAGGCCCCACCCATGCCAAAGGGCACATGGGCAGGCACATACGAGCGTGCGGACCTCGATGCCGTCCTGGAAGATTGGGACGAAGTGCTCGACGTCGCACCGGAAGATCTCGACGCGCTGTTCCGCGCGGTCGAACGCCGCGTGCTGCGACGCTGGGAGGATGATCACAAGTAGGCGTCAGAACAGGCTGGGCTGTTCCGGCTTGCGCGGCGCCGACGGAGCGGGCGCGTTCTCCTCTACCTCTATTTCCACCATCGCCGCGTCGGCATAGGGCCGCTGCATCGCCACCGCCGCATCGCCTTGGGCGGTCAGCCACTGGTGTGCGGCTTCCGCCGTGCCGAGGATGACGGGCATCGCCTTGGGATGGACCCGCCCGACCACGGCATTGGCCTCGCAGGTAAGGAAGGCAAAGCGCGGCCCCTCCGCTGTCGGACGCCACAGCCCTGCGAAGGCGAACAACTCCTGCTCCTTCAGGGCGAACCAGTGCTTGCGCTTGCGTCCCGTGTCCGGGTCCGGCGTCTGCGACCACTCCGAGAAGGCCGTGACGGGTACGAGGCAGCGCCGGTTCGGGTCCTCCAGCGCTGCCCGCCACATTGGCGAAGCGAGGTTGCGGATATTGGTCACCGGGCGCTTCACTTCGCCGAACGGCGGCCAGCCCCAGCGCATCGTGCCCAGCCTGCGCGTCGGCCCCCGCGCAATCAGCACGGGCGCTTCGGCATCGGGGTAGATTTCGGAAAAGGCGGGCAGATTGACCTGCGCATTGGCCACCGGCGCGAACATCTGCGCGATGGCTTGCACGTTGCTGGTCATGCGATACAAGTTGCACATGACAACCAGATATGTGCGGGAGAGCGCCATGGCCACCCATTTGCGGCCGAATATCGAATGCAGCGACGCTGAATGGCATGCCCGGCAGGAACTCGCCGCCTGCTATCGCATCTACGACCACCTGGGCTGGTCCGAATCGATCTACAACCACATCTCGCTGAAAGTGCCTGATCAGGAAGGCGCGTTCCTGATCAATCCGTTCGGCCTGCTCTACAGCGAGGTCACTGCCTCGAACCTCGTCAAGATCGACATCGACGGCAACAAGCTGGATGATAGTCCCTACCCGGTCAACCAGGCGGGCTTCACCCAGCACGCCTACTTCCACCGCCACCTGCCCTGGGCCCACGCGATCAGCCACGTCCACACGACCGAGACGATGGCGGTGTGCAGCCTCGAAGAAGGGCTGATGCCGATCAACTTCTACGCCTGCAACTTCATTGGGCAGCTTGCCTACCACGATTTCGAGGGCGTCACCGTCCGCGCCGAGGAGGGCGAACGCCTGCTGGCCAACCTTGGCGACAAGCGCGTGCTGATGCTGCGCAACCACGGCCCGGTGGTGCTGGCCCAGACACTGCAGCAGATGTTCATCACGCAGTGGAGCCTGCAGCGCGCCTGCGAGATCCAGATGGCGACGCTTTCGATGGGCCGCCCGCCGATCCACGTCGGTGAGGACGTGATCAAGGTCCACCAGCGCGATCTCGGCCAGGTCAATGCCGGCGGCCGCGTCGGCGAGGCGGACTTCGCCGCATGGACCCGCCGCATCGACAGGATCGACCGCAGCTGGCGGGATTGATTGAAGCGGTGGCGGCGCGCTAAGCGGAGGCCATGGCCCGCCTCACCGTCAACAACCAGCCCGTGCAGTACCGTCTCGAGGACGATACCCCGCTGCTCTGGGCGCTGCGTGATGCGGCCAATCTCACTGGCACCAAGTACGGCTGCGGCACCGGCGAATGCGGCGCCTGCATGGTCATCGTCGATGGACAGGCAATGCCCAGCTGCACCCTCTCGCTGGGCGAGGCCGAGGGCCGCAGCGTCACCACCATCGAAGGCCTGTCGGGTGATCGCTCGCACCCGGTGCAGCAGGCGCTGGTGGCCGAGCAGGCAATCCAGTGCGGCTTCTGCACGCCGGGCATCGTCATGGCTGCGGCCGCGCTGCTCACCACCAGCGCCAGCCCGACCGACGAGGATATCGGCCGCGCCATCACCAACATCTGCCGCTGCGGCGTCTATCCGCGCTTGACCCGCGCGATCCAGCGCGCCGCCCGCGTGATGCGCGGCGAGGAGACGATCAGCGCCGCTCCGCCACCGGCGATCGTGGCGCCCGGCGCAGGCTGAAGGGGTGGCGCCCTCCCGTTGCGAGGGGGGAATGGGAGAGCGCCTGGGGTGTTTCAGAACTTCGCGCGCACCGTCAGGCGGGCATTGATCGGCTCGCCGGTGGAGATGTTGTTGTCGGTATGCGCCGAGGGGAAATAGTCGGTGTCGGTGAGGTTCTCGACATTGAGCTGGAACGAAAGGTTCTCCGACAGGTCATAGAATACCGCGGCATCGATCCGCGTGAACGCCGGCAGCGTTACCGCGTTGCTGATCGTCGTGAAGCTCTTCGACTGGTGCGTCAGACCCATGCCAAGGCCCAGCTTGTCGCTCACGTCGTAGCGGGCCCACGCCGAAGCCTGGTGGCGCGGCAGCTGCGACAGCTTGCGTCCGGCAGGCGCAGCGGTGGTGGCTGAGCGGACCTCGCCATCCTGCAGCGTATAGCCAAGGCTCACCTGCAGTTCCGGCAGCACGCGGCCGGCGAGCGAAAGCTCCACGCCCTTGGCGCGGGTCTTGCCCGACAGTTCGGGCAGGCCGGTGACCGGGTTGTTGAAGCGCGAATTGTCGCGGTTGAGCTGATAGATGGCGGCTGTGAAGGCAAGGCCGGCGTTCACGTCCCACTTCACCCCGGCCTCGAGGTTTTCGAACTGCTCGGGCGCCAGCGTCGCCTGCGTTGCATCCAGCGAGCCGAACTGGTCGCCCGACTGTGGCAGGAAGGTCCGGGTGAAGCTGCCGTAGACGCTGACGTTCTCCTGAGGCTTGAGGATCAGGCCAAAGCGCGGCGACCACTTGCGGTCCGTGCGCGCGGCCGTGGTCGTGGCGATGCGGTTGTCAGCGCTGATCCTGAATTCGTCGAAGCGCACCCCTGCCACGACCTGCAGGAACGAGGCCAGCTCGATCTGGTCCTGGAAGTAGGCTGACCAGGTATCGACCCGGCTGAAGGTCGAACGGCTGGGCGCGGCGAAAGTCACCGCCGGGATGGTCAGGCGCTTGGCCAGTGTCACGGTGGTGGAGCCGCTGAAGATCGGGTCGGAACGCAGGCTCGAGGTGTCCTGGCTCGAAACCTCGAGACCGGCCAGAACGGTATGGCCGATGCCGCCAGTCCGGCCTTCCCAGACAAGGTTGGTCTGCCCGACCCAGCTTTCGCGCACGTTGGCGCTGGAATAGCCCGAGAGCGTCAGCTGGTTCGAAGCGTTCACCGCACTGCCGGCGAAGACGTTGCCGTAATACTTGTCGGTGTGGGTGTACTGGCCCAGCACGTTGAAGCTGAGGCCATCGGCCAGTTCGTGATCGAGGCGGGCCTGCGCGATGTGCGCGACAACCGTCGCAATGTTGACGTCCGAGCGGCCGAAGAAGGTATCGTCATAGCCGGTCAGCGGCTTGCCGTTTACCGAGGGCACGCCGCGGTCGGTGGTACGGCGGTCGTCGTCATAGTTGTAGGACAACTCGATGCGGGTCTTCTCGCCGGGCTGGAAGGCCATGGTCGGGTTCACGCCGATGAAGCGGCCCTCGAAGTCCTGGCGGTGGTTGTCGAATTCCTCGTAGGTGCCGTTGAAGCGCGCGCCGACAGTCTCGGTGAGGGGCTGGTTCCAGTCGGCGGCCAGCGCAAAGGCGCCGAAGCTGTCGACATTGGCGCTGGCCTCGCCCTTGGTTCGGTCAAGGTCGGGCGTCTTGCTGACGCGATTGACCACGCCGCCACCGCCGCCACGGCCAAACAGGAGCGCATTGGCGCCCTTCAGCACTTCGACCCGCTCGATGTTGTAGAGCGAGCGGTAATACTGCGTGTCGTCGCGCAGGCCGTCGAGGTAGAAGTCGGCAGTGGTGTTCTGGCCGCGCAGGTTGATCTGGTCGCGATGGCCCTCGCCCTGGCCGAGCACCACGCCCGGAACATAGCGCAGTGCATCGCCCAGTTGGGTGATGCCCTGGTCGTCAAGCTGCTCGCGGGTAAGCACGGTGATGGTCTGCGGCACGTTGACCAGCGGGGTCGGCGTCTTCACCGCATTGGCATCGACCGGGCGATAGCCGTCGGCGGTGCCGGTCACGACGATCACGGTGTTGGTTCCATCGGCCTCCAGCGCGGCATCTGCGGGCACCAGATCTTCTGCAAAGGCGGCAGAAGGCATCAGCATGGTTCCGGCGAGCAGCAGGCTGGAAAGACGGTTCACGGTAGTCCCCTTAACGATCACGTGTTTGCGATAATCATTCGCAAGAGGGCGAGTATTGCGAGTCAATCGCACTTGCAAGGGGTTTCTTGCGAATTTTTCGCAATAACATTGACCTGCGTCAAAACGCGGGCGTTGCAGCCAGTGCTCGCGGGGTTATGAGGTTTGCATCGAACACGCAGGAGGCAGCGATGAAGGCAACGATCTGGCACAACCCCAACTGCGGCACCTCGCGCAACACCTTGGCGATGCTGCAGGATGCGGGCGCGGAGGTGACGGTGGTCGAATACCTCAAGACCCCGCCCAGTGCCGAAAAGCTCGCCCAGCTCTACCGCGATGCCGGCCTCACCCCACAGCAGGGCCTGCGCTTGCGTGGCACCGACGCCGAGGAACGCGGCCTGCCCTCAGCCGATGACGCGACGGTGCTGGCCGCCATGGCCGCCGAACCCAAGCTGATCGAGCGTCCGCTGGTGGAGACGGAAAAGGGCGTCCGCCTGTGCCGCCCGAAGGAAAAGGTGCTGGAGATATTGTAGGGGGAGCGGCGGTTGAGCCTACCCGCTCCAACCAGCCCCAAACCCCTCGTCGCCCCGTGCTCGACACGGGGCCTGGCTCCCTTCTGACGCCCCTCGCAGACTCCCGCGAATCTTGCCGCGCCTGTTGAGCCGTCATGCCGAGCGCATAATCGCAGAATGAGCGCAGCCCCATGTCGAACACCGGGCGACGGCGATCTTCCGAAGGAACCTGTCGCAACCTTGAAGGTCTTCTTGCCCAGCTTCGACAAACCCTATTGTCGCCTTGGCTGACTTGCGGCTAGCTCCCGGCCATGATCAAGTTTAACGACAGATCGGTTCGCAAGATCGTCGTCGTCGCTACTGTCTTCTTGGCCGCCGCAATCGTGCTCTACGGTGTCGGACTATTTGTTCTGGATGAATCGTACCGCCAATACAGCCGAACAACCCAACAGCGCCAGTTCGTCCTTGGCGATGAATGGCACGATGCGGATCTGAAGATCATTCGTGAGTTTGAAAAGCGCCATAGTCTCGACCCGGAAGCGAATGGCGGCTTGCGGCTGGTTCTGTCGGAATGGCCTCGCTGGCGGTACAAGATTTCGTTGGACCGTCGCTTAGATGGCACTGCCAAAGGCGCAATCTACGCGATTGCATATGATGGGACGGGGCCAGCATACGAGAGAAGCTTCTCGCTTAGCAAAGGCCAGGCAAAACTGTTCTTGGATGTGTTTGACCGGAAAGTGGGTAGGTACAGGGGCGAAGCATTCCAGTGCGTCGACGGTACAGGATTCATGTTCGAGCGATGGCGGGAGCGGGCAGTCGTCGGTGGATCCGGAAATGCGGCGTGCATGAGCCACTACGCCGATTTGATGAGTTTGGTTGCGGAGACTCTGTCCGGATCTCTGAGCGATGCACCCTTCGATTGGGGTACTTGGTTTGCGGTAAAGCGGGTTCTGGAGCTTCGTGACTAGAGCGGCGAGCGGTCACAGGCGTTGCCACTTGACCTAGATTGGGCAGTGCTAACTCAGAAAAACAGGAACGGCTTGCCCGCCATGATCAGCGCGGCGGCGCAGCCGAGGACGATCGCCTTGCGCGCCAGTTCAGCCGCCGAGAAGTCGGCGAGGGGCGCGTGGATGAGGGCGATTGTGCGGAGCATGTCCGAGCCATGCGCCCTCATCTCTTAACTTTGGGTAAAGGGCTTAACCCTCCAGCCACTCCAGCAGCGAGGCGAGGCAATCGCGCGCCAGCAGCTTCGACCGTTCCGGGCTCCAGCCCTGTTCCTTGCAGGGCAGGTCGTCGTTGTCCTTGAACGGCATTTCCAGCGTCATTGCCACGCAGCCGAAGCGGTGGGCGACCTGGTTGGTCGACATCGTCAGGTTGGCGCGGCCCGGCGCGGCGATGGGATAGCCGCGCCGCGTCTGGAAATCGGGGGTGCGGCGTTCCAGGATGCGGCGGTAGCGTTCGTAGGAGGCGCCAAGCTCGTCGGTCCACGAAGGGATGCCTTCGAATCCGGCAAGGAACACGTGCGGGATCGCCTCGTCGCCGTGCACGTCCATTGCAAAGTCCACGCCGGCCTCGTCCATGGCATTGCGGATTGCCAGCACTTCGGGCGAACGCTCCGGCGTCGGCTCGTGCCATTCGCGGTTGAGGTTCACGCCCACGGCATTGGTGCGCAAGTGCCCCCGGCACGATCCGTCCGGGTTGGCGTTGGGCACCACGTGGAAGCGGCAGAGCTGGCGCAGCTTGCGGCCATGTGGGTCGGCAGGGTCGGTCAGCAGTTCGAGCGCGCCTTCCATCCACCATTCGGCCATCGATTCGCCGGGATGCTGGCGGGCATAGAGCCAGACCTGCTTCGGGCCTTCGCCCAGTTCGAGACAGTCGATCGGCTGGCCTTCGATGCTGGTGCCAAGGCAGCGATGGGTGACGCCGGGCAGCGCCGCCGTTTGCGCCACCAGATCGTGATGCCGCTCCATCGAATAGGGCGCGAAATAAGCGAACCAGCAGGTGCCAGCCTCGGGCGTGTGGCGGATGGTCAGCGTCGCGCCGTCCTCGCCCGGATCATAGCTGGTCTCGGTCCGGCCCCAGAACTCGCGGTCTTCGGAGAAGGCTGCCCGATACCCCGGCCAGCCACCCGGATAGGCGGAATTGCCAAGTCCGGTGATCTTCAGCTCCAGCTCACGCCCCGCAGCCCCGTCGACGCGAAAGTGGAACCATTGGAAGAACTCTGAGTCGCGGTCCTTGCGGATCGCCAGCTTCGCACGCGCGCCCGAAACCTGGAGCACTTCGATGTTGCCGGAATCGAACGCGGCATTGATGCGGATATCTGTCATTTTACAGTGATAGTATCCCCTGACGTGCCGGGGAAGCCCGAGAACAGGGCATGCGCCAGGCGAGGTGCGGCAAGCGCCGGGTCGGCTTCCTTCGCCTTGGCCTTCTCGCGGTTTTCGGCACGGCCTTCCCACAGCGCCTCGCCGGTCCGGCGGTCGCGGATGCGCACCGACAGGCGCGTGACGACGTAGTCCTTCGGCCCTCCGCCCAGATTGATGCCGACACCCAGCCCCACGCCGCCGCCATAGCTGCCGGTCGATCCGCCCACGCCGACGCTCACCGGTCCGCGCTGCCTCTCTCGCTTGAGCACCTCGCGGTCGACGCGCACTTCGGCCACGGCATCGGCGGCGCCCGGCGTGGCGCTGCCAAAACCGCTGGCAAACAGTTCCTTCTGTACCGCGGCAAGCCAGACCTGATCTTCCAGGCTGGATCGGTCACTGCCCGGCGCCGCCTCGACAATCACCGCCGCGCCTTTCAGCCGGGGCAGCGTCTGCGCGGTGTGAAACCGCGTGACCTCGATCGGTGCGGGCTTGGCCATGACGGGCGTTGCCATCAGGGCAGCAAGGGCAATTGCGGCTGTAAGGCGTTTCATCATTCTGCATCCCATGATCATGGCGCAGGTGGTGCTACGCCGCGGATTTCACCGCAATGCCAATTGGCACACCTGCTCCAGTCAGCTCGCCGGAACCACCTGCGCATCGGCAAATTTCGCGAACAGCGCCGAGGCCAGCCTTGCCGCAACTGCGCCATTGTTCAGGCCATCGTCGTCCTCGCGCGTCTGCGCTTCGGCGTGGCCTTCCCACAGCACGCGATTGCTCGCCTTGTCGCGGATGCGCACGTCGAGCCGGGTTGCGACGATGGCCTTCTTCGCCTTGGTCAGGTCGATGTTGAGCGCCATCGCGGTGTAGTTGCCGCGATTGGAAACGCCCACCTCCATCGCGCCCGAAACCGGCTTGCGCTTGGCTTCCTCGGGCACGACCTGCTCGTGGCGAATGCCGATCTGCGCGATCTGTCCGCCTTCCGCGCCGTTCACGGCCGTTTCGTAGCCAAGCTTGGCCAACTGATCGACGACGGCGGCTTCATAGACCGGCAGCTTCCATTCCGCCTCGGCGCCTTCGGCAGCGGCGACGGTGATCGGCCCCTTGCCCAGAAGAGATGCCGCATCGGCGGCCTGGAACGCCTCGACCTCGACCTTGCGCGAAGGCTCGGCACCCCGCTGCCCGTTTTGCCGCCCGATGCGCTGGTCCATCGGCTGGTCCCACCGTTCCCCAGGCGGCATGGCTTGGGCAAACGCGCTGGAGCTTGCCGCAAGGAATGCGACGGCAGACAAGATCGGTTTGGCTTTCATTCGTAATTTTCCCGTAAGGGGTGAGGCGCGACCCGGCCGGACGTGTAAATCGCCCGCGCTGTCGCAACCATGAACGCGCGGGAGCAACGAAACCTGCGCCAGAGCGGAGCGAATTGCCAATGCCGAAGGTTCCCGTTCTCGTCACCGGCGGCGCAGGCTACATCGGTGCCCACGCCGTGTTGGCGCTGAGGGATGCGGGCCATCCGGTCGCGGTGATCGACAATCTGGTCACCGGCTTCCGCTTCGCCGTGCCCGATGGCGTCCCGTTCTACGAAGGGGACATCGAGGACGCTGACCTTCTGCGGCGCATCTTTGCCGAACAGGGTACGCGCGCGGTCATGCATTTTGCCGGTTCCGTGGTCGTGCCCGAATCGGTCTCGAACCCGCTGAAGTACTATCACAACAACACCGCCAAGAGCCGCGCACTGATCGCCGCGGTGGTCGAGGCGGGCGTGCCGCACTTCATCTTCTCCTCCACCGCCGCCACGTATGGCACGCCCGAGGTTTCGCCCGTTACCGAGGATGCGCCACAGCGCCCGATCAATCCCTATGGCATGTCCAAGCTGATGACCGAGGCGATGCTGTCCGATGTCGCCGCCGCCCATGCGCTCAATTACTGCGTGCTGCGCTATTTCAACGTCGCCGGCGCCGATCCGCAGGGGCGGACCGGCCAGTCGACCGCGGGCGCAACGCACCTGATCAAGGTCGCGGTCGAGGCGGCATTGGGCAAGCGCGCCTCGGTCGGCGTGTTCGGCACCGATTTCGACACCCCCGACGGCACCGGCGTGCGCGATTACATCCACGTCTCCGATCTTGCCGCCGCCCATGTTCTGGCACTGCAGGCGCTAATTGCCGATCCCGGCGAATCGCTGACGATGAACTGCGGCTACGGGCGCGGTTTCTCGGTGCTCGAAGTGCTCGACGCGGTCGATCGCGTCACCAACCGCAAGATCATGCGCGAGATGCAGGGCCGCCGTCCAGGCGATCCCGCCGCGCTGATCTCCGACAACAGCCGCATCAAAGCCACGCTGCCGTGGGTCCCGCGCTATGATGATCTGGACACTATCGTCACCCACGCCCTGGCCTGGGAGCGCAAGCTGGACGAGATTCGCCCTGGCTAGGTCCCGCCCCTAGCCACCGATTGACCGGAACACGCCGTCCGGCTGGCAGAAAAAGCGCCCCTGCCGGCCTGCGGTTCTTTCGATCGTGTTCCATTCGTCCATCCGGTCGGTCCCGAAGGTGAGCGAAAGGAACACCGCGCGCTCATCGAGCTGGCCGATGGCGGTTGAGTGGACGAAGCCCGAGCCGAACGCCACGCCCTTGCCCATCCGATAGGGGTATTCGCGTTCCTCGCCCCTCACTGAAACATAGGCGAGGCCCATCGCGCAGGCGTTGGGGGTCAGCGGTGCCATCACGGTAAAGGCCGTGTTGCCTTCCGTCAGCCAATCGCGGTGCATGTCATGCGCCTCGCATCGGCTGCGGGTGACGAAGAAGCCGGAATAGAGCCGGATCACGGCATCGTGCGCCACGAACGGCGCGACGGCCTCGTCGAGCCTGAGCCGACGCAACAGGCCATCGAACCACCAGTAGGTCGCCTCGTCGGCATTGCTCAGCCAGCAGATATCGCTCTTCCATGCCGCAGGACGCTGATTGTAAAGCTTCTGTCCGCCGGGCAGCGTATACGTCGCCTTGTCCTCTTCCATTGTCCGCGCGGCCTCGGCCAGCGGGGCAAGCTCGTCGAGAATCGCTTGTGGCACATCGAATTCGAGCACGTTCCTGGCCATCAGCGAGGGGTTGAGGAAGACCGACTGCCCGGGCTTGTGCAGCAGTCCTGTCATGATCGAAGAGGTCATCCGCCCGGTTCCCGTCCATCCCGCGAGGCCCCGCCCGCATCAGCACGATTTGCATGCTCATGACGGCCGGGCAAGCGCCATCCTCGGCACCTGCAGGGTTGACTTGGGCTTTTGCCCCCACTAACGGCCACGCTTCAGTTTTCAGCCCGGTCAGCTTCGGGCAAAGGGATTCGACATGAAGATTCGCAACAGCCTGAAGTCGCTCAAGGACCGCCACAGGGATAACCGCGTGATCCGCCGCCGTGGCCGCGTCTACGTGATCAACAAGACCCAGAAGCGCTTCAAGGCGCGCCAGGGCTAATTCACCAGTTTCGGTGCAGTCTCGCGACGGCGGGGCTGCACCGGAAACCGACAGGCTTCTGCAAAAGCCACGCAGCCCCCGCCGAAATGCGGGGGCGCAGTCGTTTATGGGCCGCGCATCGCAGGATCGCGAATCGAGAGGCTGGCATGTCCGTAGAAGCGGTAGTCTGGGACATCGGCCGTGTGCTGGTGCAGTTCGACCTTTCCGGCATCTACGCCGAAGCGATCCCCGATCCCGCAGAACGCACCCGATTCGTCTCCGAAGTCGTCACCGAGGACTGGCACGCCCAGCATGACGAGGGCGTACCCTTCGCGCAGATGGTCGCCGCCCGCACGGCGCAGTTTCCGCAATACGCCGACCTGATTGCGCTCTACGCCAGCAACTGGCTTGCCAGCCTGCCGGGTCCGGTGCCCGGCACGCACGAACTGATCGAGCGTCTGGCCGCGCGCCAGGTCCCGCAATACGCGATCACCAATTTCGGCATCGAGTCATGGGGCCTGTTCCGCCCGACCTTCCCGATTCTCGACCACATGGGCGACGTCGTGATTTCGGCGGTCGAACGGCTGGTAAAGCCCGACCCGGCAATCTTCCACCTCGCTGCCCGCCGCTTCGGTCGTGCGCCCGAAACCATGCTGTTCATAGACGACAACGCCGCTAACATCGCGACGGCCAGGTCGCTGGGGTGGCACGTCCACCACTTCGTCGGCGATCCCGATGTGCTGGAGCAGCGAATGCGCGCGCTGGGCCTGCTCTAACCCCCGCTTCTCACCTGCAGAAACAACGTCACCCCGGACTTGCTCCGGGGTCCCGCTTCCTTCTTGGCCACGGCGTCAACCGAAGCCGGAAGCGGGACCCCGGGGCAAAGCCCGGGGTGACGGCAAGGGGGAGGAGAGAGGTGTAACGCACCCTCTCGCCCCCACGTGATCAAAGCCCGTCGATGGCCTTGCTCACCAGCACGTTCACGGCAACGCGGCGGTTCTGCGCCTTGCCTTCCTCGGTCGAATTGTCCGCCGCCGGATCGGATTCGGCCATGCCGGTCGGCGTCAGCATGCGGTAGGGCGCCCAGCGGCACTGCTGCTGCAGGAAATTGATCACGCTGGCGGCGCGCTTCTCGCTCAAGGTCTGGTTGTATTCCTCGTCACCGACCGAATCGGTATAGCCCACCACCAGCATCAGCGCGTTCTCGGTGCCGTTTGCCATCGAGGCGGTCTGGCACAGCTCGGCCTTGGCCTGCGGGGTCAGCGCGTACTTGCCGGTGTCGAAGTAGACGTTTGTCGTTGCCTTGATGTTGTATTTGTCGATGTCGCCCATGCGGCCCTTGAGCGCGGCAGTGGCAGCGGTCTGTTCGGCAAAGCCTTGCGCGGTGCCGTTGCGGATCATCTTCGCGGTCTTGAAGTCACCGTTGCGGAAGGTGATCTGGCTGGCCAGCAGCGCCTCGCCCGCCTGCATGGTCTTTACCGTCACGGGCAGGCCATTGAGCAGGTTTTCCGTCGTCAGCTTCTTCGATCCGAACAGGCCGGTGCTGGCCTTCACCGTCGTGGCGTCGTTGAAGAACACGATCGTGCTGGTGCCATCGTCGGCAGTGACCTTCATCTTGTCGCCCTTGCGCGCGGTGATGATACCCTTGACCTCGGGGCCCTTGGTCATCGCCGAGGTATCAGGCACGACCTCACCTTCGACGATGATGTTGGGGTCCTGCATCCCGTTCTGCTGTGGCTGAGCGACAGCCATGGCGGAAACCGATGCGGCAGCCGCAGCGAGCAGCATCAGCCTTGCGCGCCGGGGGGTAGTGGTAGTCATCGAGAACGCTCCTTGCGACCTTCAAAAAGGTGTCGGTGTTGCGACGGAACTTTCCCGCAGATGAACGATCCCGCCGGGGAACCCGATTCCGGGCACTGGCAGCGCCAAGCGTGCGACGAACCGAGTGGGCCGTGCACTGATGAAGGACGGAATGAGCCCCTTTTTCTTGACCCTCCCGCAGGCGGGAGGGGTTGGGGGTAGGCAAGAAGCGCTGCCGCCCGCCACCTCAAGGGAAGGGAAACACCACCGGCAAATCGCCCTCGCGCCAAGGCGCGAACTTGCCCATCACGCTCGCGAACAACGCAGACTCAAGGTGCGCGCAAAGCCAGCGCTGCAGGTGCGGCAAAGGCTGGCTCTCGAACCAGACAGGGTCCGTCGCCGCAAACTGCCGCACGAACGGCATCACGGCCATATCGGCAAGGCCCCGCTCTTTCCCGCACAGTTGTCCGTGCTCAGCCAGCCGCGAATCCAGATCGGCAAGAAACGCCAAGCCGCTTTCCCGATGCTCCAGCGCATTGCTGTCATGCCGCTCCGGATACTTGTAGCGATCGAGGTCATGCTTGAATGGCCCGTCGTTGCGCGCGATCAGCCCCGCATCGTCGCGCTCCAGCCAGCCTTCGGGATCATGCTGCAAGAGCGCCCAGTGTATCACGTCGAGGCTCTGCTCGATCACCGCGCCGTCGGGAAGGACCACCACCGGCACCGTCCCCTTGGGCGAGGCTTCGAGCATCGCGGGCGGCTTGGCGGAAAGCTTGATCTCGCGCAGCTCCACGCTCACGCCGCTGACCGCAATCGCCAGTCGCGCCCGCATCGCATAAGGGCAGCGACGGAAGCTGTAGAGGACCGGCAATGCCATTGGCTCAGCCGCGCAAGGCGATCAGCGAGACCTGCCGGCCGTAGCCCGGCTCCTGGCGGTGCGTGGCGCGGCGGAAGGAATAGAACCGCTCTTCCTGCGCGTACGTGTCCTCGCCCATCATCCCGACCTTGGTGAGGCCCGCATCGCGCAGGCGCAAGGCGACATAGCCTTCAAGGTCGAACCAGGCATGGCCCTCGCGCCCGGCCCGGAAGAAGCGCTCGTTCTCGCCCGCCTGTTCAAGAAACCGCGCTTCGAACCCTGCGTCCACCTCGTAGCTCTTCTGCGCAATGCAAGGGCCCACCACTGCGGCGATGTTCTGCCGGTTCCCGCCAAGCGCTTCCATCGCCGCAATCGTCGCATCGGTCACGCCCGTAAACGCACCCTTCCAGCCCGCATGTGCCGCGCCGACCACGCCTGCACGCTGGTCAACGAACAGCACCGGCGCGCAGTCTGCGGTCAGCACGCCAAGGACCAGGCCGGGGCGGTCCGTTACCAGGGCATCGGCCCTTGGACGATCTGCGTCGGCCCAAGGTTCGGTCACGGTCACCACGTCAGGCGAATGAATCTGGAAGCAGGTCTGCAAGGTCCCGCCCGGCAGCACCGCCTCCACCGCACGTCGGCGGTTTTCGGCAGTCAGCACCGGGTCATCCTCGCTGTAGCTGACATTGAGCCCCGCAAGGTCACCCGTGCTCACCCCGCCCTTGCGGCCAAGGAAGCCGTGGGCGGCGCCAGCGAGAAGCGGATGGGTAAGCGCCTCGACGCTCACGCCTCCAGACTCTTGCTCACCTGCTCGCGCACATCGCGCGACAGCGTCGGCTCGGCGGCGATCCGCTCCAGCTCGGCCCGCATCAGCGCGGCGCGGCCTTCCTCGACCTTCTTCCACCGGCCGAGGTAGGGCACGAAGCGCGCCGCCACGTTGCCGTTTATCGGGTCCAGCTTCAGGATCAGGTCGGCTATCAGGCGATAGCCTTCGCCGCCTTCCCGATGGAACGCCTGCGCATTGGCCGCAAACGCCATCCACAGCGCGCGGACGCGGTTGGGGTTGGTCATTGTGAAGTCTGGATGCTCGGCCAATGCCTTCACATGCTCGGTCGCCTTGGGATTGAGCGAGCCTGCCTGCAGCGAGAACCACTTGTCGATCACCAGCATGTTGCCGGCAAAGCGCGAGTGGAAATCGGCCAGCGCCGCTTCGCGCTCGGGGCATTCGAGGCTGCACAGCACCATGAGCGCGCCCTGGCGGTCGGTCATGTTGGTGGCGGCATCGTACTGCGCCTTGGCGCGGCGTGCGGCTTCGGCGGGATCGGCGGCCCCGAGATAGACGAGCGCCTGCGTCTTGCACTTGCGCGCGCCCCGCGCCTCGGCGGCAAGGCTGTAGGGCACGGCAGAGACGCGTTCGTGCAGGGCCAGCCACTTGTCCTTCAGCGTCTCGCCCAGCCAGCGCTTGAGCCCCTCGCGCTCGGCAAAGATGCGCGTCGGGTCGGCGCGGGTCAGCTGCTCGGCAAGGTAGGCCTCGCCCGGCAGGATCAGCAATTCGCCGCGCATCAGGTCGTCCAATGCGGTGTCATCGAGAATCGCGCCCATCGCCGCGCCGATTGCACCTTGCGATTCCTCGCGCTTCTCCAGCGTCCCCGCCACGGCGCCAACCAGATGCCGCACGATCAGCTGCTGCATCGCCTCATAGCGGGCGAAGGGATCGTCGTCGTGGCGGGCGAGGAAGACGAGGTCCTCCGTCGTCACCGGCGCCACGATCTCGACCGGCGCGGAGAAGCCGCGGTTGATGGAAAGGACGGGGAGCGAGGTGAAGCCCTCGAAGGTGAAGGACTGCTCCGGCTCGGTCAGGACGATCAGTTCCTCGCCGTGGTGCTTCCCCGTCTCGCGGTCGAACAGCGCGATGCGAAGCGGGATCACGAACGGCTTCTTGTCCGGCTGTCCGGGTGTGGGTGCAGTTGTCTGTTTGAGCGTGAGAGTTACCCCTCTGCCTCCGAGAGTTGCCGCTTCGCCCTCGAGAGTTGGATTTGCCGCATCGAGAGTCATGGCAACGCTCACGCGCGGGGTTCCGGCCTGTTCGTACCAGTTGCGGAACTGCTTCAGGTCCAGCCCGGCGCCATCTTCGATAGCCTTTACAAAGTCTTCGCAGGTCGCCGCCTCTCCATCGTGGCGATCGAAGTAGAGCGTGGTGCCCTTCAGGAACCGCTCCATGCCCGCCAGCACGGTCATCATGCGGATCACCTCGGCCCCCTTGTTGTAGACGGTCGCGGTGTAGAAGTTGCTGATTTCCTGATAGGAATCGGGTCGGATCGGATGCGCCAGCGGCCCCGAATCCTCAGGGAACTGCACGGCGCGCAGAATCCGCACATCCTCGATCCGCTTGACCGGCGCGGAGCCGCGATCGGCGCTAAACTGTTGATCTCTAAGGACAGTGAAGCCTTCCTTGAGGCTCAGCTGGAACCAGTCGCGGCAGGTCACGCGGTTGCCCGACCAGTTGTGGAAGTACTCGTGCGCCACCACGCCCTCGATCGCGTCGTAGTCGCCATCGGTCGCCGTCTCGGGATCGGCCAGAATATAGCGCGTATTGAAGACGTTAAGGCCCTTGTTCTCCATCGCTCCGGCGTTGAAATCGCTCACCGCGACGATGTTGAAATCGTCAAGGTCATACTCGCGCCCATAGACGTCCTCGTCCCACTTCATCGAGGCGATGAGCGAGCGCATGGCGTGGGTGGTGCGCTCCTCGTCGCCGGGGCGGACGTAGATCGCAAGATTGACCTTGCGGCCCGATTTTGTCGTGAAATTATCGCGGTTTGCGACCAATTCACCGGCCACCAGCGCGAACAGGTACGAAGGCTTGGGCCAGGGATCGTGCCACTCTGCCCAGTGGGTGCCGTCGCCATTGTCGCCCGCAGCAGTGGGGTTGCCATTGGACAGGAGCACCGGGAACAGCGCCTTGTCTCCGCTCATCCGCACCGAATAGACCGAGAGCACGTCGGGCCGGTCGGGGAAGAAGGTGATGCGGCGGAAGCCCTCGGCCTCGCACTGGGTGCAGAGCAGGCCGTTCGAGGCGTAAAGCCCTGAAAGCTGGGTGTTTGCCGAAGGATCGATCAGCGTCTCGATACCGATGTCATGGGTATCGCCGGGAAGTTCGATGACAAGATCGGCGCCGTCCATGTGCCAGTCATTGTGGGCTTGGCCATCTACCGTGACAGACTTGGGCTCGATGGCATCGCCGTTGAGGCGCAAAAGCGAAGTGTCTGTGCCTGCGGGATTTTTCGCCACCTTCAGGGTCGCCTGCACCTTCGTCGCGTTCAGCGAAAGCGCGAAATCCAGCGCGATTTCGGGAACGAGCCATTCGGGCGGGCGATAGTCCGCGCGGTGGATCACGGTTGGGGCGACGACGGGCTGGCCGGAGAGATCGTTCATGCGGCTGAACTTAGGAACGCGTGCGCGGCGGGGCAATCGCGGTTATCAGGCTTTTGATGGGAAACTTGCTGATCTTCGGAATGGGTTACACCGCGCAGGTGATTGCGGCGCGGCTGCGGGCGCAGGGCTGGACGGTGCGGGGCACGGGCAGCGCAGGCGATATCGCCTTTGGTGACAAGGCCTTGATCGAGGCCACGCTGGCACGGGCAACGCACGTGCTGTCCTCCGTTCCACCCCTGCGAGAGGGCGGCGATCCGGTATTGCAGGCCTATGGCGGGGCGATTGCTGCCGCGCCGCTCGAGGCCATCGGCTACCTGTCTTCGACCGGCGTCTATGGCGATGCGGGCGGGGCCTGGGTGGACGAAAGCTCAGGGGTCGGCACTGGCAGGCGTTCGGCGCGGACGCAGGCGGACCTCGACTGGCAGGCGCTATCGCCCAAGGTGCGGGTGTACCGCCTGCCCGGCATCTACGGGCCGGGGCGCAGTGCGTTGGAGCGGGTGGCCGAGGGCAAGGCGCATCGCATTGATATTCCCGGGCAAGTGTTCAGCCGCATCCATGTCGACGACATTGCCAGCGGCGTCATCGCGGGGTTTGCCGGGCCTGCCGGCGTCTACAACCTCGCCGATGATCTACCCTGCAGCCAGAACGCGGTGATCGAGGAGGCAGCGCGGCTGCTGGGCGTTGCGCCGCCGCCGATGCAATCGCTTGAGGAGGCGAACCTTTCGCCGATGGCTCTGGCGTTCTATGCCGAGAACCGGCGCGTGGCGAACGGCAAGGCCAAGCGGCTGCTCGGGTGGAAGCCTGCCTATCCGACCTATCGCGATGGGCTGCGGGCCCTTAGCGCCAGCACGAGGCCGAGCATCGCCAGTGCCGAGCCAGCAAGCGCCAGAACCGACCAGCGATAGCCTTCGAACGCGGTGGAAAGCAGCATCGCGACGACCGGCACCAGCACGCCGTTGTAGGCCCCGCGCCCTGCGCCGAGGCGCTGAAGCAGGCGGAAGTAGAGCGGGAAGCTGACCACTGAGCCGATCAGACCAAGGTACAGCACGCCAAAGATGTAGCCGGGACGCATGTCGAACTGCGGCGGACCCTCGACGGCCCACGCGAAAGCTCCGTCCATGGCCGCGCCGAACAGCATTGCCCAGGCCAGCATGGGGATCATCGGCGTGCCGCGGGCCATGGGGCTGGCCTGCAACACGTTGGCGGACGAAGCGCTGAACAGCGCGGCGGTGGTGAGGGCAATGCCGGTCAGGACTTGTCCCTCGGGCGGGGCCATGCGGTATTCGTGCAGCAGCAGGAGGGCGATGCCCGCCCCCGCCACCGCCGATCCGACGAGGAAGCCGCGCGTCACCGGCTGCTTGAGCACGATCCAAGCAAGCAGCGAATTGGGCACAATCAGCAACGCGAAAAACACCGCGACGATGCCCGAGGTGAGGTGATGTTCAGCGCGGTACACGAATTGGAAGTTCATGACGAACTGAAGCAGGCCCAGCAGCGCTGCGACTTTCAGCGTGCTGTCCGAAACGCGCAAGGATTCGCGCCGGACCAGCGCAAGCGCCGCCATGCCGATGGCGGCTGCGGTAAAGCGCCAGGTCACCGACCAGCTTGGCGGCACGCTGCCGATCTGGTCCTTGATCACCAGCCAGGTCGAACCCCAGATCAACGCGACGAGGAAGAACGGCCCGGCAACGTCCCATTGCCAGAACTTCGCCTGTCCGGGCAATTCGTGTCCCGCTTGTCCCGTCTCGGTCACAGCGCGGAGATGGCGCGGGCAAGCGCGGAGGCGTGGGCCGGGTCGGTGTTCCAGGCGGTGACAAGGCGCGCGGCGCCCGGGGCACCTTCGGGTGCCGTCCAGTCGTAGAAGTCGAAGCCCTGCGCGCGCAGTGTCGCTTGCTCGGCCGGCGAAAGTACCACGAAGATCTCGTTCGCTTCGACGGCATGGAACACGCGCGATCCGCAGGCCTGCGCGATTTCCTGCGCGGCGGCATTGGCGGCGCGCGCATTGTCGAGCCACAGGTCATTTTCGATCATGGCGAGGACCTGCGCGGCAAGGTAGCGACCCTTCGATTGCAGGTGCCCGGCGCGCTTGCGGCGGTAACGGACAACATCGGCAAGTTCCATGTCGAAGAATACCAGCGCCTCGGCGTTCATGCCGCCATTCTTGACGCAGCCGAAGGTCAGCACGTCGACGCCGGCCTGCGCAGTGACTTCGGCCGGGTGGCAGCCCAGATGCGCAACGGCATTGGCAAAGCGCGCCCCGTCCATGTGCAGGCCAAGGCCGCGCCCTTGCGCCAGCGAGCCGATGCGGGCGACTTCCTCTGGCGTATAGACGCGGCCATATTCGGTGGCCTGCGTGATCGATATGGCGTGCGGCTGGACCTGGTGTACGTCGTTGCGGATGGGGTCGATCACGCGCTCGATCGCCTGCGAGGTCAGCTTCGCGCCTTCGCCCTCGGCCAGCATCAGCTTGGCACCGTGGGTATAGAAGCCGGGCGCGCCGCCTTCGTCCATCTCGATATGCGCCTCGCGGTGGCAGACCACGCCGCCGTGGGGTGGCACCATCGCGGCGAGCGCCAGGCAGTTGGCCGCTGTGCCGGTGGCGACCCACAGCGCGGTGCATTCGGTGCCGAAAAGCTCGGAGAAAGCCTCGTCCATGCGCTGCGAGAGGGCATCGCCGTCATAGCCCGAATCGGGCGCATCGGCGGCACGCATGGCATCCCAGACCGCGGGGTGGACAGCGGCGGTGTTGTCGGAGAGAAATTTCATCGGAAACCGCAATGTCGGGAGCGGCGTTTCGGGTCAAGCAGTCACAAAAGGACAGGAAGCACAATGGCCGACGTCAGCATCACTCATCTCGATCAGGGCGCGCGCGGGGAATACCACGCCAAGGTCGAAGGCAGCGACGCAATCGGGCGGCTGACGTATCAGCGGAACGGTGACGTGGTGGTGGCCGACCATACTCTGGTGCCCACCGAAATCGGCGGTCGCGGGGTGGCGGGCGAACTGGTCAAGGCGCTGGTGAAAGACGCGCGGCAGTTCGGCTTCAGGATCGTGCCACAGTGCAGCTATGTGGAAGCGGCGTTTCGCCGCCATCCGGAGTGGGCCGACCTCAGGGCCTGATCAGGCTATCCTCGGCAGGGACAGCATGGCGGCTAGGCCGCTGTCCTGCCACTCGATGCTGAACGTGCCTCCGCGGGCGGCGCAGATCCGCTCGATCAGGGTCAGCCCCTGTCCGCCCGAGCGTGTTCTGGCGACCACAGGGCGATCGGACTGTTCCTGCCAGACGATAACGTGGCGCGTCTCCAGTCCCTCGCCTTCAGTGCGCGCGTCAAGCGCGATGCTGCCACCGTGCCCGATGGCACCGTGCTTGGTGGAATTGACGGTCAACTCCCCCACGACCAGCGAGATCACGTCGGCCTCCCGCCGATCAACCTCCTGGCTGGCGGCGCAATCAAGCTCGACCCGCGTGCCCTGTGCCGTGCGAAAGGGGAGAATCAGCGTGGAGAGCAGATCATGCAGGTCGGATTGGTCGGTCTCGCCGTCAAACAGGGTCTGTGCGGTGGCAAGGGCCGAGATCCGCGCGACCATGTCGCTGGCAAACTCCGTGTGGGTCTCGTTTCCGCGAGCAACCGTGCGCAACATGGCGCAGACCATGGCGAAGCTGTTCTTCAGCCTGTGGCGCATTTCCGACAGCAGGATCTTCAGCGCCTCGCGATCGGCATGCAGCTGGCTGACGTCGCGCGAGATGGAGATGTAGCCGGCGTGTTCGCCATCAGGGGCGCGAACCGCGGAAAGGCTGACTTCCCACCAGCGAGGCGTGCCCTTGGCGGTGGGGCAGAACGCCTCGAGGCGCACGACGCCGCCTGCGCTGGCGTCGGCCAGGGCAGAACGGATCACCGGGCGGGCATCCTCCGGCCAGAGTGCCGCCCACTCCTGACCGCTAAGTAAGTCGAAGTCCTCGATTTCCATCGCGCAAAGGCCGTTGGGATTCATCCACAACAAGTTGCCCTGCGGATCGACCAGCTTTACGCAATCGGTGCTCTGTTCAAGGACGTGGGACAGGCTTTCAGGAGAGAGTTCTGCTCTAGACAGCATCCGGGAGCCCCCACGCGCGTTCAATACAGCATAAAGCCGCAGCGCTACGGCAGGTTCCATATATCAAAAGTAAGTTTTTGCGGCAGACCATGCTGTGTCTGCGGGGAAATGGTGCTGCTGGGGAGGATTGAACTCCCGACCTCAGCCTTACCAAGGATGCGCTCTACCACTGAGCTACAGCAGCACACCATTTCCGCTTGGCCACTTCTCACCGGCGAACCGGCGGGGTGGGCAGGGGCGCGCTAATGACGGGGGCATGACCCTTTGTCAAGCGACGTTCCGGCGCAATGCCTTCAAGTCTTGCAGTTGGTCGGCGATACCGGCAATCGGGTGCCATGAACGATGCAAAAACCCCGATGACGCGCGAAGAGCGGCTGGCGGCGCGGCTGCGCGAGAACCTCAAGCGCCGCAAGGCACAGGCACGTGCCATGGGATCTGCCAGCGGATCCGAGTCCGAATCGCCCGATTCGCCGGAAACCGGGCTTTCCAATTCGGCCGCCTGACGCTAGGGGCGCGGTTCCTTCTTAAAGTCAGTTACAGGATGCCCTGATGCCCCGCCTGATCCTGATTCGCCACGGCCAGTCGCAGTGGAACCTCGAGAACCGCTTCACCGGCTGGTGGGACGTCGACGTGACCGAGAAGGGTGCGGCCGAAGCCTTCGCCGCAGGCAAGCTGCTCAAGGACAAGGGCGTGCTGCCGACGCTGGCCTTCACGTCGCTGCAGACCCGCGCGATCAAGACGCTGCATC
This sequence comes from Novosphingobium sp. GW835-FHT14H07, assembly GCF_058793515.1. Taxonomy (NCBI): domain Bacteria; kingdom Pseudomonadati; phylum Pseudomonadota; class Alphaproteobacteria; order Sphingomonadales; family Sphingomonadaceae; genus Novosphingobium; species Novosphingobium sp. GW835-FHT14H07. Next base: position 108,001 of record NZ_JBXAFX010000004.1, on the reverse strand, counting down.
TGGCGCTTGAGGCTGCCGGCCGTCTGTGGGTGCAGGAAGACAAGGACTGGCGCCTGAACGAGCGGCACTATGGCGGCCTGACCGGGCTCGACAAGGCCGAGACCGCGGCCAAGCATGGCGACGATCAGGTCAAGGTCTGGCGCCGCAGCTTTGACGTGCCGCCGCCGGTGCTGGAAGCAGGCAGCGAATTCGATCTGTCGTCCGACCCGCGCTATGCCGGGATCGCGGTGCCTTCGACCGAAAGCCTCAAGGATACCATCGCGCGCGTGCTGCCGTGCTGGGAAGAGAAGATCGCGCCTGCGCTGCGTGCCGGTGAGACGGTTATCGTCTCGGCCCACGGCAATTCCTTGCGCGCGCTGGTCAAGCACCTGTCCGGCATTTCGGACGAGGACATCACCGGCCTCGAGATTCCGACCGGCCAGCCGATCGTCTATGAACTCGACGACAACCTTGCCGAGATCGAACGCTATTACCTCTCGGAGCGCTGAGCGCTTCGGCAAGCCTGAAGGGGGCAGGGGAGATGACTGACAAGCCTTTGGTCGCCATCGTCATGGGCAGCCAGTCCGACTGGGAGACGATGAAGAACGCCTCTGCCGTGCTGGAAAAGCTCGGCGTGGCACATGAATGCCGCATCGTCTCGGCGCACCGCACGCCCGATCGGCTGGTGAGCTTTGCCAAGGGCGCGCATGCCGAAGGCTTCAAGGTGGTGATCGCCGGCGCTGGTGGTGCGGCGCACCTTCCGGGCATGGTCGCTTCGATGACCCATCTGCCGGTGCTGGGCGTGCCGGTCGAATCCAAGGCGCTGAAAGGCATGGATTCGCTGCTGTCGATCGTGCAGATGCCGGGCGGCATTCCGGTCGGGACGCTGGCCATCGGCGTGCCGGGCGCGACCAATGCGGGCATTTTTGCAGCGTCGATCCTGGCGACGTCTGACGCGGCGCTGGCCGAGCGGCTGATTGCCTTCCGCACCGCGCAGACCGATTCGGTGGCGGAGCGGCCGGTCTGATGATCCCCCCCGGCGAGACGATCGGCATCCTCGGTGGCGGCCAGCTGGGCCGGATGATTGCGCTGGCGGCGGCGTACCTGGGGTATCGCTGCCACGTCTATGCGCCGGAAGCGGATTCGATTGCCGCCGATGTCTGCGCCGCATTCACGCAAGGCGAGTACGACGACGAGCCGGCGCTGGCGGCATTCGCTGCACAATGCGCGGTCGTGACCTACGAGTTCGAGAACGTGGCGGCAACGCCTCTGGCGGCAGTGACGGCCCATGCGCCGCTCCATCCTCCGGCCAGGGCGCTGGAAGTGGCGCAGGACCGCGTGAACGAGAAGTCGTTCGTCGAAGCACTCGGCGGGCGGCCTGCTCCCTGGGCCAAGGTCGATTCGATGGAGGACTTGCGCGCGGCGGTGGCCAGTATCGGCGCGCCGGGGATCCTCAAGACACGGCGCGATGGCTATGACGGCAAGGGCCAGTGGCGGATCGTGCAGGCTTCTGATGCCGAGGCCGTTGAACTGCCCGGCAAGCCGTTGATCTACGAAGGCTTCGTGACCTTCGACGCTGAGTTCTCGGTGATCCTCGTGCGCACGGAAGCGGGCGAAGTGCGCTTCTGGGACAGCGCCGAGAACGTGCACAAGGGCGGCATTCTGGATCGCTCCACCGTACCTGCATCGCCGGTCATTCTGGCGCAAGTGGAAGAGGCGCGGGCGCTGGCGGCGAAGGTGGCCGATGCGCTGGGCTATGTCGGCGTGCTGACGCTGGAGTTCTTTGCGACGGCTGACGGCCCGGTGTTCAACGAGATGGCGCCGCGCGTGCACAATTCCGGACACTGGACCATCGAGGGCGCGCTCACCAGCCAGTTCGAGAACCACGTGCGCGCGATCTGCGGGCTGCCGCTGGGCTCGACCGCGCTGGCGGCCAAGGGCGTGGTCATGGACAACCTGATTGGTGACGATGCGCACGATTGGCCCGCGATCCTGTCCGACCCTGCCAACCACCTGCACCTTTACGGCAAGGCGGCGGTGCGGCCCGGGCGCAAGATGGGCCACGTGACGCGGCTGGTGCTGTGAGCGCAATCAGGGCTGGGCTGTTCCTGATCTATGCCCGCGCCGACAACGGCGTGATCGGCAAGGACAATGGCCTGCCGTGGCGCCTGCCCGCCGATCTCAAGCGGTTCAAGGCGCTGACCCTTGGCAAGCCGATGATCATGGGGCGCAAGACCTTCGAGAGCCTGCCAGGGTTGCTGCCCGGACGTCGCCACATCGTGCTGACGCGCGATGCCGGTTGGAACGCCGAAGGTGCCGAAGTGGCGACGAGCGTGGAGCAGGCTCTGACGCTGGCGGGTGAGGGCGAGGTTGCCGTCGTCGGCGGGGCGGAGATGTACCGCCTGTTCATGCCCCTTGCCGAACGGGTGGAATTGACGGAAGTACGTGGGCTGTTCGAGGGTGATACCGTGATGGAGCCGCTCGGACAGGAGTGGACAGAGGTATCGCGCGAAGTGCATCCGGCGCAGGCTGAGAGACCCGCTTTCGATTTCGTCACGTACGCCAGGGCGGACGCATGATTCGTCTCGACAGTCTGCAGCCGGTTCCGGAAGCGATGCGTGGCGGGATTGTCGCGCTGGGCAATTTCGACGGGTTTCATCTTGGCCACCAGGCGGTGGTGGGTGAGGCGATCCGTTGGGCCAAGGCGGAAGGGCGTCCGGCGATCGTAGCGACGTTCGATCCGCATCCGGTGCGCCATTTCAAGCCCGATGCCGAGCCGTTCCGCCTGACCACGCTCGACCAGCGGCAGGAGCTGTTCGGTGCGGCGGGGGCAGATGCCATGCTGGTGATCCACTTCGGCGCGGACGTTGCCGGGATGACCGCGCTCGAATGGATCGAGGCGGGGCTGGTCGGGCATCTTGGCGCGGTCGGCGTGGTGACGGGCGAGGACTTCACCTTCGGCAAGGGCCGCAGCGGCAATGCGCAAGTGCTGCGCCAAGAGGGGCCGCGCTTTGGCCTGACGGCGCGCGCGGTGGGGCCGGTCACGCTGGAGGGCGAGGTCGTCTCATCGAGCCGCATTCGCGAGGCTTTGAAATCAGGCGACTGCGAGACGGCGACGAAGCTGCTGACGCGGCCATTCGCGATCCGTGGCATGGTTCAGCATGGCGACAAGCTGGGCCGCACGATCAATTTCCCCACCGCCAACCTCGACATCGGCATGTATCTGCGTCCGCGTTACGGCATCTATGCGGTGACGGGGCGCCTGCCTGACGGGTGCGTGCTCAAAGGCGCGGCGAACCTTGGAATCCGCCCGACGTTCGATCCGCCCAAGGAGCTGCTCGAGCCGCACTTCTTCGATTTCTCGGGCGATCTCTACGGGCAGGAGATCGAGGTGGCGTTCCACCACTTCCTGCGGCCCGAGGCGAAGTTCGATGGCCTTGAGGCGCTGGTGGCGCAGATGGGGCGGGATTGCGACGAGGCGCGGCGGTTGCTGGCTTAGGGCAATCGCTCGGCGGGATAGGGCGTGCCATCCTTGTGGAAGTATCCATCGGCGCTGAATGTCATGTCGATATCGGAATAGGCACCCCCGCCATCGCGATCACCCCCGCTGATGCAGACAAACACGCAATCGTTCGCGCTTTCGTTGATCAGGTGGTGGCCGTTTTCGATGCCTTTGGCCCATGCCACGACATTGCCGGGGCGGATTACGGTGCGACCGTTATCCTCGACCAGCACGGCTTCGCCCGCGATCATCACCAGCAACTCATCCTCGTCGCGATGCCAATGGCGCTGGCTTGACCAAGCGCCGGGCTTGAGCACGACATGGCTTGCGCCGAAATCGGTGAGACCTGCGGCTGGAGCGAGCCTGCGCCACCAGCGGCCTTCGACCGCAGCATCGAATGGAGCCGGGTAGCCGGTCGCATTGCTCTGCGGAATGGCTTCGAGATCGATCTTGGGCATGGGGTAGCTCCTGCCTGACACTTCCGCCGACGATAGCGAGATGGCCGAAGTCTCGCCACTTCCCCAACGCGCGCAATTGCTCTAGTGCCCGCCGGTCATGACCGAGCAACGCGACTACCGCCCGACTGTCTTCCTGCCGAAGACCGATTTCCCGATGAAGGCTGGCCTCCCCCAGAAGGAGCCGGTCATTCTTTCGCGCTGGCAGGATGAGGGGATTTACCGGAAGCTGCGCGAGGCGCGCGCCGGTCGCGAGAAGTTCATCCTCCATGACGGCCCGCCCTATGCCAATGGCGACATGCACATCGGCCATGCGCTGAACCATATCCTCAAGGACATGGTCTGCCGCACCCAGTCGCTGCTGGGCAAGGACGCGCCCTATGTGCCCGGCTGGGACTGCCACGGCCTGCCCATCGAGTGGAAGGTCGAGGAAGAGTACCGCAAGAAGAAGAAGAACAAGGACGAGGTTCCGCCGAAGGAATTCCGCGCCGAATGCCGCGCCTATGCCCAGAAGTGGGTCGACGTGCAGCGCGAGCAGCTGAAGCGCCTTGGCATCAATGGCGATTGGGACAACCCCTACCTGACGATGGACAGCCAGGCTGAGGGCACCATCGTGCGCGAACTGCTGAAGTTTGCCGAAAGCGGCCAGCTCTATCGCGGGGCCAAGCCGGTGATGTGGAGCCCGGTCGAAAAGACCGCGCTGGCCGAGGCCGAGGTGGAGTACGAGGATATCGTCTCGACCCAGATCGATGTGGCGTTCGAGATTGTTGAGTCGCCGATTGCGGAACTGGTCGGCGCGCATGCGGTGATCTGGACGACGACCCCGTGGACGATCCCGGTGAACCAGGCTTTGGCTTATGGGCCTGAGGTTGAGTATGTTGCATACACAATCGCCGTTTCAACATCTGGAGGTCGTTGGGACGTCATTGTCGCAGAGCCTTTGTTGCGTGATTTCATTTGTCGTTTGTGGGAAGGCAAGGACGTCTGGGGCGATCAAGATCCTCTGACTAATGTTACTTGGCGCGGCAAAGGCTCCGACCTCGCCGGAACCATCTGCCGCCACCCGATGCACGCGCTCGGCGGGTTCTTCGCCAAGCCGCGTCCTATGCTTCCCGGCGACTTCGTCACCACCGACAGCGGCACCGGGCTTGTCCACATGGCGCCCGATCATGGCGAGGACGACTTTGCGCTGTGCAAGGCGCACGGGATCGAGCCGGTCTTCGCGGTGCAGGGCGATGGCAAGTATCGTGAGGACTGGGGCTGGCTCGGCGGGCAGGGATCGGTCATCAACCCCAAGTTCAACGCGCCCGATGGGCCGATCTGTTCGGACCTGCGCGAGGCGGGCGGGTTGCTGGCGGCGTCTGCCGACTACAAGCATTCCTATCCGCATTCGTGGCGTTCGAAGGCCAAGGTGATCTATCGCTGCACGCCGCAGTGGTTCGTGCCGATGGATCGCGAGGCCGAGGGCGGCACGCTGCGCGAGAAGGCCACCAAGGCCATCGCCGACACCCGCTTCGTGCCCGAAAAGGGCCGCAATCGCATCGGCGCGATGGTTGAAGGCCGCCCGGACTGGGTGCTGTCGCGCCAGCGCGCGTGGGGCGTGCCAATCACGCTGTTCGTCGATCGCAAGACCGGCCAATACCTCAACGATCCCGACGTCAACGCGCGCATCGTCGCCGCGGTCATGGCCGAGGGCGTGGATGCGTGGGACGAGGAGCGGGCGCAGGAGTACCTGGGCGACAAGTACAAGCTCGAGGACTACGAGCGCGTCACCGACATTCTCGACGTGTGGTTCGATTCCGGCTCCACCCATGCCTTCGTGCTGGAATCCGGGCGCTGGCCCGATCTGCTGCGTCCCGAAGGCTGGACCGGCCCGCGTGCCGACCTCTACCTTGAAGGGTCGGACCAGCATCGTGGCTGGTTCCAGTCGTCCTTGCTCGAATCCTGCGCAACGCGCGGCCATGCGCCCTACAAGGGCGTGCTGACGCACGGGTTCACCATGGACCAGAAGGGCATGAAGATGTCCAAGTCCCTGGGCAACACGATCAGCCCGATCGACCTGATGCGCGATTACGGCGCGGATATCCTGCGGCTCTGGGCGCTCTCGGTCGATTTCACCGAGGACCACCGCATCGGCAAGGAAATCCTCCAGGGCGTTGCCGACCAGTACCGCAAGCTGCGCAACACCTATCGCTACCTGCTGGGCGCGCTGGACGGTTTCAGCGAGGCCGAGCGGCTGCCGGTTGCGGAGATGCCCGAGCTGGAGCAGTACATGCTCGGCCTGCTCGGCAAGCTGGACGCCACGCTGAAGCAGGCGGTCGAGGACTTCGACTACAACACCTATGTCCGCGCGCTGACCGATTTCTGCAACGAGGACCTTTCGGCGTTCTTCTTCGATATCCGCAAGGATTGCCTCTACTGCGACGCACCTTCGGACCCGAAGCGCCGCGCCTATCGCACCGTGCTCGACACGTTGTTCCACGCGCTGGTCCGCTATGGCGCGCCGGTGCTGGTGTTCACGGCTGAGGAAGTGTGGCAGTCGCGCTATCCGGGTAGCGACAGCGTGCATTTGCTGGAATGGCCTGAGGTGCCTGCCGTTTCGGTGGACGAAGCGCGCTGGAGCAAACTTCGCGCGCTGCGCCAGACGGTGAACGAAGCCATCGAGCCGCTGCGCCGCGAAAAGGTGCTGGGCTCCGGCCTCGAAGCGGTTGTGACCGTGCCGGAAGGCGCGCCGGAGGCTGATCTGGCAGAGCTGTTCATCACCGCGACAGTCAATCGCGGGCAGGGCAGTCACGTGATTGTCACCCGTTCCACCGACCACAAGTGCGGCCGTTGCTGGCGCCTGCTTCCGGAAGTCACGGAAGACGGAGCGCTGTGCGATCGTTGCGACGAGGTCGTGATGGCCATTGACGCAGGTGCAGCGGCCTGATGCTGACCCGTCCGCGCATCGAGGGCCTGGGCCTGGCGCTGCTGGTTGCTGTGGTCGACCGGATCGTCAAGGCGGTCATGGTGGGCCCGCTGATGCTGCGCGATCTGGGGGTGATAGACCTGCTGCCGTTCTTCGACCTGCGCTATGCCGAGAACTATGGCGTTTCGTTCGGCATGTTCACGGCAACGTCGATGGAGATGCGGTACGGTCTGATCATCGTGACGGCACTGATTGCGCTGGGCGTGACGGTGTGGATGCTGCGCGAGACCTTGCGCGGTGACATTCTTGCGCTTGGGCTCGTGCTGGGCGGGGCGCTGGGCAATATCTATGACCGGCTGACCTTGGGCTATGTGATCGACTATGCCGACCTGCACATCGGCGAATGGCGGCCTTTCGCCATCTTCAATCTGGCCGACGTGGCGATCACGTTCGGTGTCCTGATACTGCTTGCCCGCTCGTTCAAATCGCGCGAAAAGCCAAACGATAGCGGCGACCATACCGCCACGGAGAATGCATGATGCGTAAAGCTGCCGCCCTTGCCCTTGTCGTCTCGGCGGCGACTCTTCTGTCGGCCTGCGGTGGCGGCGGTTCGCTGTTCAACCGTGACCGTCCTGACGAAATGGCCGTGACGCGCGCCGCGCCGCTGGTCGTGCCGCCCGATTTCGCGCTGACCCCGCCGAGCCCCGGCGCGCCGCGTCCGCAGGATTCGGAAACCGGCAAGCAGACGCTGGAAACCCTGTTCGGCGGTCCTTCGGCACGTTCCAGCGTGGAGACCGACGCGCTCAACCGTGCGGGTACCGCAGCAGCCTCGATCCGTTCGACCGTGGGTGATCCGGCAACGCAGACCGTGGCCAAGGGCCAGGTCGTGCGCGACATCCTTGCCGCGCCGGAAGGTGACGGTCAGGCAGCGTCCGCTTCGATCCCGGGCTGAGCTTCGGCCCGAGCCCGATGCGAAAGCCCCGCTGTGGCGGGGCTTTTTGCGTCAGAACAGGGTTTCCTGGAGGCGCCAGTCTATCGCGCCGCGCCCATGGGCCTGAAGGAAGGCATTGGCCTGGCTGAAGGGTTTCGATCCAAAAAAGCCCTTGTAGGCCGAAAGCGGGCTGGGGTGCTGGGCCTTGAGCACGAGATGCGGGCCGCTCCGCAGCGCGGCGATGCGCGCTGCCTTCTTCTGCGCATGGCTGCCCCACAGCATGAAGACGGTGGGCTCGGGCCGCGAGGCGACGGCTTCGACTGCGGCATCGGTGAGCAGTTCCCAGCCCTTGCCCTGATGCGAGCCAGCGTTTGCTGCCTCGACTGTCAGCGCATTGTTGAGCAGGAGCACGCCTTGCTGCGCCCAGCGCGTGAGATTGCCGTGGCCTGCGCGCGGGATGCCAAGGTCGGCTTCGAGTTCCTTGTAGATGTTCACGAGGCTTGGCGGAATCTTGACGCCACGCCGGACGGAGAAAGCCAGACCGTGCGCCTGTCCCGGACCGTGGTACGGGTCCTGCCCGAGGATGACCACGCGCACCTGATCGAGCGGCGTCAGCTCCAGCGCGGCGAGGCGCGCATCGCGCGGTGGATAGATCTCCTTGCCGATGCGTTCTTCGGCGTCGAGGAAAGCGTCGAGGTCGCGCAAGGGAGGGGATTGCAGGACCGGTTCGAGGCTCGGCAGCCAGCTTTCGGGCAGGGAAATGCTAGTCATGTTCCGGCAAGGTTAGACGGTTAGGAGGCGCGCCCGCAAGCAGGGTTCCGGGATGGGCCAGTGCTTGCTAACAGCGCAGGGCTGTACGGAGTGCTTTGATGAAGATCGCAATGGTTGGCTCGGGCTATGTCGGGCTGGTTTCGGGAGCCTGCTTTGCCGATTTCGGCCACGACGTGGTCTGCATCGACAAGGACGAGAGCAAGATCGAGCGACTGCGCTCCGGCGTCATGCCGATCTACGAACCAGGCTTGGCCGAACTGGTCGCCGCCAACGTCAAGGCCGGGCGCCTGTCGTTCTCGACTGATCTTGCCAGTTCCATCGAAGATGCTGCTGCGATCTTCATTGCAGTCGGCACGCCCTCGCGCCGGGGCGACGGGCACGCCGACCTGACCTATGTCTATGCCGTGGCCCAGGAGCTTGCGGAAAACATCAGGACGCCGACCGTTGTCGTAACCAAGTCGACCGTGCCGGTGGGCACCGGCGACGAGGTGGAGCGGATCATTCGCGAGAGCGGAACCGATGTGAAATTCGCCGTGGTATCCAATCCGGAATTCCTGCGTGAAGGCGCCGCCATCGGCGATTTCAAGCGGCCCGACCGTATCGTCATCGGTGCCGAGGAGGAATGGGCGCGTGGCGTGATGCGCGAGGTCTATCGCCCGCTGTTTCTCAACCGCGCGCCGATCCTGTTTACTTCGCGCCGCAGCAGCGAGCTGATCAAGTACGCCGCCAATGCCTTTCTTGCCACCAAGATCACCTTCATCAACGAGATGGCAGACCTGTGCGAAAAGGTCGGCGGCGATGTGCAGGACGTGGCGCGGGGTATCGGCCTCGACAATCGCATCGGGTCGAAATTCCTGCATGCGGGGCCGGGCTATGGCGGGTCGTGCTTCCCCAAGGACACTCTGGCGCTGCTCAAGACGGCGGAGGATTACAACAGCCCGGTGCGGTTGGTCGAAGCAGTGGTCAAGGTGAACGACAGCCGCAAGCGCGCAATGGGCCGCAAGGTGATCGAGGCGCTGGGCGGCGATGCGCGCGGCAAGCGCGTGGCGCTGCTGGGCCTGACGTTCAAGCCCAACACCGACGACATGCGCGATGCGCCCTCGATCGCGATCGTGCAGACGTTGCTGGATGCGGGGGCCGAAGTTGTGGCCTACGATCCGGAAGGCATGGACGCCGCAGCAGAGATCCTGCCTGAGGTGACCATGGCGGCATCTACATATGCAGCCGTTGCAGGGGCCGACGCGGTTGCCCTTGTCACCGAATGGGATGCGTTCCGCGCGCTGGATTTTGCGCGGGTGAAGAGCCTTATGAACGCGCCGGTGCTGGTGGATCTGCGTAATGTCTATGACCCGACCGAGGCGCGTGCTGCAGGCTTTGCCTACAGCAGCATCGGCCGGGTCTGAGGGGTCAGACCAAGCCTGCCTCGGCGCTGATTGCAGCGTCCTCCTCTTCCACCGGGGGACGCTGAGTGCCCCAGTGGATTGAACTCCACACGCGCTCGTGGAAGTAATAGAGTCCAATCTTGGTAATCACCTCGGTGCCGGCAATGGCCCCGGCAGCCTTCATGCTGCCGGTGAACAGCCAGCCGAGCAAAAACGTATCGATACTGCCCAAGGTACGCCAGCTGATCGCCTTGACGATCGAACGGGCGTGCGCCTCGTGTCCATGAAACAGAATCATTGGCGGTTTCCCTCCCGGCCAGAGACGATTGCTTAAATGGTCGGGGCCCACCCGAGAAGCGCATTCACGATGCGTTCGGCGGCATCTTCGGGCGACTCGGCGGTCGTATCCACGCGGAAGTCGGGAGCCTCAGGCGCTTCGTAGGGGCTGTCGATCCCGGTGAAGTTCTTGAGCTGGCCGGAACGCGCCTTCTTGTAGAGGCCCTTCACGTCACGGGCTTCTGCCACTTCGAGTGGCGTGTCGACGAAGATTTCGACGAACTCGCCGTCGGCCATCAGACTGCGGACCATTTCGCGCTCGGCCCGGAACGGGCTGATGAAAGCGGTGAGCACGATCAGGCCGGCGTCGGTCATCAGGCGGGCGACTTCGCCGACGCGACGGATGTTCTCGATGCGGTCGGCCTCGGTGAAGCCCAGGTCCTTGTTCAGCCCGTGGCGCACGTTGTCGCCATCGAGCAGGAAGGTGTGCTTGCCGAGCGCGTGCAGGCGCTTTTCGACCATGTTGGCGATGGTGGATTTGCCGGAACCGGAAAGGCCGGTGAACCACAGCACCTTGGGGCTCTGATTCTTGAGCGTGGCGTGGGCCTCGCGGCTCACGTCCAATGCCTGCCAGTGCACGTTCTGGGCCCGGCGCAGGCTGAAGTTGAGCATGCCGGCAGCGACGGTGGCATTGCTCATCTTGTCGATCAGCACGAAGCCGCCGAGCGTGCGGCCATCGTTGTAGGCCTCGAAAACGATCGGCTTGTCGGTGGCGATCTCGGCCACGCCAATTGCGTTGAGCTCGAGCGTCTTGGCCGCAAGATGCTCCATCGTGTTGACGTTCACGACGTATTTCGGCTGCTGCACCGTGACCGAGACGGTCTGCGTGGCGAGCTTGAGCCAGTAGGCGCGACCCGGCAGCATGGCTTCGTCGTTGAGCCAGACGAGCGTCGCTTCGAACTGGTCGGCGGCCTGAGGCGGATTGTCGGCAAGGCTGATCACGTCGCCGCGCGAGCAGTCGACCTCGTCGGCCAGGCACAGTGTGACCGACTGGCCTGCAACGCCCTGTTCGAGGTCCCCATCCAGCGTGACGACGCGCGTGACCTTGCTGGTCTTGCCGGACGGAAGGACGCGGATTTCATCGCCCGGCCTGACCGAACCAGTGGCGATCAAGCCGGAGAAGCCGCGGAAATCGAGGTTGGGGCGGTTGACCCACTGCACCGGCATGCGGAAGGGCTTGTCGGCATCGACCGAGGAAAGAACTTCCACGGTTTCAAGGTGATCGACCAGCGTGGGGCCCTGATACCAGGGCGTATTGGCCGAGCGCGTCGTGATGTTGTCGCCCTTGAAGCCGGAGATCGGCATCGCGGTGTAGCTCTCGATCCCGATGGACTTGGCGAATTCCGCATATTCTTTGACGATGGCGTCGAACACTTGCTGGTCGTAGTCAACCAGATCCATCTTGTTCACGGCCAGAACGATATTGCGGATGCCGATCAGGTGGCACAGGTAGGAATGGCGGCGCGTCTGCACCAGCACGCCCTTGCGCGCATCGATCAGGATCACGGCAAGGTCGGCGGTGGATGCGCCGGTGACCATGTTGCGGGTGTACTGTTCGTGGCCGGGGCAATCGGCGACGATGAACTTGCGCTTCTCGGTGTTGAAGAAGCGATAGGCAACGTCGATGGTGATGCCCTGCTCGCGCTCGGCAGCGAGACCGTCGACGAGCAGCGCGAAGTCGATTTCCTGACCTTGCGTGCCGACCTTCTTCGAATCGTTCTCGAGTGCGGCCAGCTGGTCCTCGAAGATCATCTTCGAATCATAGAGCAGGCGCCCGATAAGGGTGGACTTGCCATCGTCCACCGACCCGCAGGTGATGAAGCGCAGCATGGTCTTGTGCTGATGCTGGTCCAGATAGGCGTTGATGTCCTCGGCGATGAGGGCGTCGGTCTGATAGATAACGTCCTGCGTGCTCATCAGAAATACCCCTGCTGCTTCTTCACTTCCATGCCGGCGCCACCGGCATCCTTGTCGATCACGCGACCCTGACGTTCGCTGGTGGTGGTGAGCAGGGTTTCCTGGATCACTTCAGGCAGCGTCTTGGCGGTGCTCTCCACCGCGCCGGTCAGCGGGAAGCAGCCAAGGGTGCGGAAGCGGACCGACTTCATGGTGATTTCGGGGCGATAGCCCAGCACCTTTTCCAGACGCGGAATGTCGTCGGCCATGAACAGCTGGCCCTCCCACTCATAAGTCGGACGCTCGTCGGCAAAGTAGAGCGGGACGATCGGCACGTCGTTGAGGTGGATGTACTGCCAGATATCAAGCTCGGTCCAGTTCGAGATCGGGAACACGCGAATGCTCTCGCCCTTGTTCTTGCGGGCGTTGTAGAGGTTCCACAATTCGGGGCGCTGGTTTTTCGGGTCCCAGCCGTGGCTGGCAGTACGGAAGGAGAAGATGCGCTCCTTGGCGCGGCTCTTTTCCTCGTCACGCCGTGCGCCGCCGAAGGCCGCGTCAAAGCCGTACTTGTCGAGCGCCTGCTTCAACCCTTCCGTCTTCCACATGTCGGTGTGGAGCGCGCCGTGATCGAACGGATTGATGCCCTTCTCGGCAGCTTCGGGATTCTGGTAGATGAGCAGTTCCATGCCGCTCTCGACCGCCATCTTGTTGCGCAGGGCATACATGTCCTGGAACTTCCAGGTGGTATCGACATGCAGCAGCGGGAACGGCGGCGGCGAGGGATAGAACGCCTTGCGGGCAAGGTGCAGCATGACCGCGCTGTCCTTGCCGACGGAGTAGAGCATGACGGGATTGGTCGCCTCGGCGACGACCTCGCGCATGATGTGGATCGCCTCGGATTCAAGGCGTTCTAGATGGGTCAGGGTCTTGGCGTCCAGTGCCACGGCTCTCGCTCCGTAATTGCGTGAGCGTTCCTTGCGCGATTCACCGCGTGTGGTGCGCTCCCATCTGGGAGCATGGCCGCGATACAATACTTTCATGCCGCAAACGCCAACTTGGCGGTCGTGACGGGCCACGTCTTTTCCTCCTTGCACTTGTCTGGGCGGGACTGAAAGCTTGCGGGTCCTTGCCCAACGCCCTAAGCGACAGGAATGGCCGTTTATTTCCATGAAGAAGACCTCCCCGAAGGCGTGCTTGCGCCGGGTGCCGTCGCCGTCGATACCGAGACGATGGGGTTGATCACACCGCGTGATCGCCTTTGCGTCGTGCAGATTTCGGACGGGCAGGGCGACGAACACCTCGTCCGCTTCTCACCGGGCAGCAGCTATGCGGCGCCCAATCTGAAGGCTGTCCTGGCCGATCCTTCGCGGGTCAAGCTGTACCACTTCGCCCGCTTCGACCTTGCCGCGATCGAGCATTACCTCGGCGTGGTCGCGGCGCCGGTGTTCTGCACCAAGATCGCCTCGAAGCTGGTCCGGACTTATACCGATCGCCACGGCCTCAAGGACCTGGTGCGCGAACTGCTCGGAAAGGAAATCTCCAAGCAGCAGCAGTCGAGCGACTGGGGTGGGCCGGTGCTGTCCGATGCGCAGCAGGAATACGCCGCATCCGACGTGCGCCACCTCCATGCCATGCACGCGATCCTCGTCGAGCGTCTGGAGCGCGAGGGCCGCACCGTGATGGCGCAGGCCTGCTTCGATTTCCTGCCGATGCGGGCCCGGCTCGATCTTGCCGGTTGGGCAGAGCGTGACATCTTCAGCCACGAGTAAGGCAAGGCAGGGCAAGGCGCCGCGATGACCGTCCAGGCCGACATGATCCGTACGCAGCGCCGTGGCTTTGCCGCGCCGGGCGGGTTTCATGATCGCCTGGTGCATTTGCTTGCTCGCGCCCTGCCAGCCTTGGTCGGGGCACTGCTGGCAGTAATGATCATCGCACCGCTTTCTCCGCGCGGCGAGATCAGCTTCCTGCTTGACCGGCGCAAGGTCGCCGTTTTGAACGAGCGCATGCAGGTATCGAGCGCGATGTACCGCGGGCAGGACGACGACGGTCGCAACTTCTCGATCACGGCCGGATCGGCAGTGCAGAAAACCAAGGAAAAGCCCCTGATCCAGCTCGACCAGCTGACGGCGCGCATCATGCTTGATGAGGGGCCGGCGCTGCTTACCGCAGGCAAGGGCAACTACGACTTCGGCAAGGAGATCGTCGACATTGTCGGGCCGATCAACTTCCAGACCTCGGACGGCTACCGCATGACCGCGACGAACGTCGATATCGACCTCGGCGCCAAGCTCCTCAGGAGTCGTGGGCCGGTCGAAGGGCGGATTCCCGCCGGAACCTTTTCTGCCGACCGCATTCATGCCGATCTTTCGGAACGTACTGTAACGCTTGATGGAAACGCCCGCCTCCGCATGGTCCCGGGCAGGATGCAGATGCCATGACGAAGACCACTGTGCAAAAGACCACCGGCGAGATCATCCGTTCCGCTCGCCCCTTGCGTTGGGTCGCAATCGGATTTGCCGGCTCGGCCGCACTTGTTGCGGGCGCGCAGCACCTCGCAGCGCAAGGCATCGCCGGGCATGACAGCAAGGCTCCGGTCAACTATGCCGCCGACCGCATCGAAGTGCAGGACAAGGCCAAGCGCGTCGTCCTTTCGGGCAGCGTCGACATCACCCAATCGGACCTGCGCATCCAGGCGGCCCGCACCACGGTGGCATACAGCAACGCGGGCGATATCCAGATCGAACGGATCGATGCCACAGGCGGCGTGCAGGTAAATCGTGGCGGTGAAAGCGCGCGCGGCGACGTTGCTGTCTACGATTTCAATCGCAACATCATCACCATGACCGGGAACGTGGCGCTGCGCCGCAACGGCGATACGCTGAACGGCGGAAGACTGGTGATCGATCTCGATTCGGGCCTTTCCAGCGTGGACGGTCGTTCCGGCGGGGGAGCCGCTGGCGGCAGCGGCGGGCGCGTGACCGGCACTTTCAACGTCCGCAACAAGAACTGAGGCAACGGTTCGGGCGTCCTTTAGCCGGGCATCTTCCTGCACTGGCCCAGCGCTTCGGCTTCAGCGTCCCGATTGCGCTTCGACAAGGCCGTTCGCATCTGATTGATCGTTGCACATTCGAGTGCTGCGCCGTTTCGCAGGGCGAGGATCGTGCTTTCGACTGCCAGTGGGTCGAGGTCGGCTGCAGTATTGCGCAGGAAGTACCGCGTCCAGCTGCCGCCTGCGGTCAGTGTCTCGGCAAGAGCTTCCTTGCCACCTCGTGCGGCAAGCAGGCGATTGCGCATGTCGAGCAAGGGGGCCTCTTCGTCGCGCAGGGCCCAGACCGCGGCAAAGCGGTGCGAGGCTTCAACCGGATCACCGGCGGCAAGCGCGATGTCGAACATGGCCTGCTGCGCGATCGGATCGCGCCACCCGCGCTGCGCGGCCTGCTGCACAAGACGCGCGCTGGCCTCCCGGTTGCCCTGCCGCTCCTGCGCAATGGCGAGCAGTGTCAGATGTTCTGCTGGCAACGGGCTTCGCGCAATCAGAAGTCTGGCATCCGACAAGGCCCGATCGGGTTCCGCCGAACGCACATTGGCGAGTGTCAGGCTCTCCTGCGCGAAGTTGCGAAAAACCACGGGGACGAAGGAGGCCAGCGCCGGCTGTCGGCGGGACGCGCGATCCAGTTCGGCACCGAACGCGACAAAACACAACGCGCCAATGAAGGCGATCCAGAGGACGCGGATCAGGATTTCCTCCCATCACTTGCTGCGGCCGATGGCCTGCCGACAGAGGCTCGGGTCAAGATGGCGACGGCGAATGCCGCAAGACAGAGCATGGTCTGGTTGCGCAGCGGGTAATCGACTAGCGATTGGAGCGCAATCGCAAGCAGGATCCCGCTGTGAGCCAGCGCATCCCAGCGCCTTTCATTACCGAGCGCGGTCCAGGTGGACCACAGGATCCAGCCGGCCCAAAGTGCAATAAGCAGGAAGCCGGCAGCGCCCGCCTCGATCGCCAGTTCGAGGTAATCGTTGTGCGCGCGTCCTGCTCGCCGAGAGGTGATGTTTTCAAGCGATTCGTCGATCTGGAAAACCTCGTCGAAGGTTCCCATGCCTGCACCAACCGGCCAGTAGCGCTGTGCCGAGAAACGGGCATCTTCCCAGATTGCCGGACGTTCCTCGGTTGTCTTGTTGAACCGGTCCATCACCGTATCGAAGCGTGTCTGGGGGAGGGTGCCCATTCCCGCCCCAACGCCTAGCGCAACCAAGACCACCGCCAGACTTGCCGCAAACAGGCCCCGGCCGGTTCTGCCGAAGCCCTGCGCATCGTCCTGACGACCTCTTTGGTTGACGATAAGGCGCAACAGGAACAATCCGCCCGGTAGCGCCAGCAGGACCAGCCCGGTCCGCGATTGAGTGAGGATGACGCCGACGACCAGAAGGGCAGCCGTACCGAACGCGAGAAGACCCTTCAATGAAAGAAGGCGCCCGGCGTGGTTGCTGCAAAGCAGCAAGAGGCAGCAAACGAAAAAGATCGCAGTAGAATTGCGGTTGGCGAAAAGCCCGGCCAGCACGCCCTGATTGGCAGCCTCGACATAGAGAAGCGCGCTCTCTCCACCGGCGAGGACCTGCATGGTGCCCAGAACGACACCAGCAATGCCCATGGCAATGAAGATCTGCTTCGCGCGGTGCAGCGCGCGGCTGTCACTCTGCAACGCGAGGACCAGAACGGCGAATGGTGCAATTAGCCCAAGGAAAGCGACAAGTGTTCTGGCTGTGCTGACCGTCAATGGGTGCCAGGGAAGTTGCCCCAGCGTGCCGAGGGAATCACGAAGAAGCTCGCGCCCGGGAATTGCCTGCCAGATCGCCGGCGGCAACGGGATCAATTGAAGCAAAGGCAGCGCGAGCGTCGTGAGCGCGAGGATTTCCAGCCCGCGGGGAGCCTTCCGGATGAAACGCCATACCGCCGGGCCATGCATGCCGAGGACGACAAGCGCTGCAAGCTGTACGACAAGGTTGGGAAGGCCGTATGCCACACCTCCGCCGCCAAAAAGGCAGGCCAGAACGATCAGTGCAGCGAGAGATACGCCAGGTTCATTTCGCATCGGCACCTGATTGATCGTATCTGGGGTCCGGTCAAGCACATACCGCGCGCCTGCCAGCGATTGTAATCTACGAGATCAACTTCGCGCTGTGGCAGCACTCACGAAAAAGGCCCGGCCACCTCTAGGGTGCCGGGCCTTCCGTAGCTGTCCGAAAGGATCAGTTCGCGCCGGACGACTTGTTGTCGAGTGCACGCGAGATGCCGTAGGCAGCAGCGCCACCAGACAGCAGGATGATGATCCAGTAAGCCGGCTTGAGGTCGTTTTCGGCTTTGACCGAGGTCGACGCACGGCTGGCCGAGTAGCCATTGGTTGCGTAGACCGAAGAGCCGCTTGCGCGGGTCCCGGCTTCGGCGACGACCGGAGCGGCCAGCATTGCCGCAGCGGCTAGTGCCGATGCAAAACGAGAAACCTTCATGCTCAATCTCCTAAGCAGTAGCACTAACGTTTACCGCCCTCTCGCGGTCCGGATACCGCAATGCAAAATGATTCGCAAGAAAAACTAGGCATTACCCCGTATTAACTTCGTTTGGCATGGCACTGCCGCGCGTTAATACACGCGGTCTGGAGCGCAAAAAGGGTCGCTCGTTGGCGGAAAGGAGCGATTCGCGCGGTAACTGCGGAGGCGGCCGCCGATGGTTGCGCCCGAGAATTATGCTGCACCGCACCCTTCCGGCAGTCTTTGGCGCAATGCAGCATGCGCTGCGCAATGCCGCAATGCGGGATCAAGCTTGGGCAGGTGGTTGATTCACAAGTCGTGACGGTTCACGACCCGCAATGCTGGCAAAGGCCGGTGCCTAGGAATGGAATGCTTTGATGAGCGGGAACGAGGGGGTCGATGATCCGGCAGAAGTGATGCGGCGGGAAATGTCGGTAGTCATTGGGACGGTGCCGACGACAGTCGAGGGTGCGTTTTTCGACGATGACGGCTTTGTCATCTCTCCATCGGAATTTCTGTTCGAAACCTTCGATGCAGTGCGATTCCACTACAGGAAGGGCCGCGGCATCGTCGTCCAGATGCCCGGCGATGGCGCTAACGCACGAAGGGCGCTGGAGGACACCGACTTCGAGTTGTTTCTCTGGGGAACGGTGTTCGGGGCTGTGGCGTGGCTGAACGGGCTGTTCCCGCTTCACGCCAGCGCCGTCGATTTTGGCGGCCGCATCGTGGCATTCACTGCGGATTCCGGGGGCGGAAAGTCGACGCTGGCCGCAGGGCTGGCGCAGTGGGGGCTTCCCCATGTCTGTGACGATACGCTGGTGGTCTCGATCGCAGATAGAATCACGGCCATGCCCGATGCCAAGCCGCTCAAATTGTGGGATGATGCCCTAGTCCTCACTTCGAACGCGGCAGCGCGGCCGGTGCCGAGCATGCCGGGCAATCACTATGCACACGTCGCCTTGAAAGCGTCGGGCACTTTGCCGCTGACTGACCTGTGCTTCATCGAGTTCGGCGAATCGGTAGAACTGGTTCCCGTGCTGGGAGTGGAAAAACTGCAGCTTCTTCCCGGCGCCCTCTACCGCGATTTTGTACATGCAGCGCGGGGCGATCGCGCGATGCATGAGAGATTGTTGCTCAGATTTTGCGCCGAGGTGCGCTTCTGGAAGCTTCGCCGTCCTCGCAACTCGCATTCGTTTTTGTCCGACTTACAACGCATTAAGGATATTCTATCGGCATCGTGACGTCCCGATCCTTGGAAAACGGCCACTTTCTCTGCCTTACTTCCCATTCAGGCTTGCTTCGCACCCGCAACAAATGTAAGCCACTGTTAAGGGAAGATACTTATCAGTTAACTTAAGTTAGGGGTTCTGACATGACTCAGCGTGGCGAAATTGCGAACAAGGTGTGGTCGGCTCCGGTTCTTGAAGAACTGACTGTTGACCTTGCGGCGATTGCCGCCGGCAAGGGCAATGGCGGTGACGGCGGCTCAACCGGCAAGTCGAAGAGCTGAACTGCGCCTTGATCAGGTGATCTGATGGCAAGGTTTCTTCGCAAGATCGAAACGTCCAATTGTGCAACCGAGATGGACGGCGAACTGGTCATGATACACGTCGATACGGGTAAATTCTTCTCGTTGACCGGCGTGGGTCTGGAAATCTGGCAGCGGCTCGACAGTCAGCCCGATCTTGACCTGATCTGTGCCGATCTTTGTCTTGAGTACGGCATCACCGCCGAGGAATGCGGCCCTGCGGTAGATGCATTCGTGTCGCAGTTGACGACAGCGGGTTTTGCGGAATTGTCATAGTTGTGGGGGTCGGTTACCCCCTGCCGCTACCATGACTTT
Source organism: Novosphingobium sp. GW835-FHT14H07 (assembly GCF_058793515.1). Classification (NCBI taxonomy): domain Bacteria; kingdom Pseudomonadati; phylum Pseudomonadota; class Alphaproteobacteria; order Sphingomonadales; family Sphingomonadaceae; genus Novosphingobium; species Novosphingobium sp. GW835-FHT14H07. Next base: position 88,469 of record NZ_JBXAFX010000004.1, on the reverse strand, counting down.
TGCGGACCGCATGCTCTTCAGGATCAAAGTTTTGCGCGCCATGGCCTATGTCGTCATGGCGCGCTTGCTTGTCCGCTTCGTGCCCTTGGTCAAGTGGCGGGACAGCATAGGCGTCTTGTTGGGGGCAGAACAGGCATTTGCCATGCAGGTCGCGCCGATGCAGCAAAGCGCCCGGATCGCGGTACAATCATTCGTCGATCAGATTGACCGGGCCTGCCTGAGGCTTCCTGGTAATAGTCGTTGCCTGCCTCGTGCCGTCGCACTTGGCTGGTTGCTGCGCCGGCGTTCAATGCCGTTGCTGACCGTGATCGCCTTCAGCAAATCCGACAGAACGGGGGATGATGCCTATCATGCTTGGGTGGAATGCGGTGGCGAGATGCTGATCGGGCATTGCGACCGCAGTACCTATCAGCCCATCATGGTGCTGGCTGCGGCTCCCGCCCTGGGAGACGCCACGATTGCTAACCAGCGAAGGTGAGGCAGCCTTGATCTTCACCAAGCCGGACGATCTTCTGATTCTCGCCGCGTTTGACCTCACCGGCGGTCCTGACTGGTTTGGCGAGGACTGGGAACGGGCGCTGCGATCCATCGCGCTGGGCAAGGCCGGAGACGTGTTGCATGCGCGCGTGGACGGCGCCGGGCTCGCCAGCCGGTGTGAAGTCCGACCGGGCACCTCACGACCAGTACGCCAGCGGCCGCACAATTTCCGGCGTCAGCCGGACGGCTCCTATGTCCTTCTGGCGGGGCGTCTGCACTTTCCCCAGGAACTGATCAGTCGGTTCGGCCTGTCGAACGTCGAGGACCAGGCGTCGCTCTATGCGGCGCTCCATGCAAAGCTTGGTAGCGATTGCGACCGCCGGATCGCGGGTGACTACGCCGTGGTCCAGTGGTGGCCGGATCAGCGCACGGTCCGCTTGGCACGATCGCCGACCGCAGACGTGCCGCTTCATTTAATGCGGGATGGCACAAGGCTCGTGGTGTGCTCACTTCCCGGTCCGATCCTTGCGCTGGGGCATCAGCCCCGTCTCGATGACACCCGGGCTGGAACCTGGCTCATGTGCGGTTGGGCCGTGCCCGGCCAGAGCTTCTACGAAGGCATGACCTGTCTGGTGCGCGGCACCGAGCAGATCCATGATCTGTCTGGCCACAAAGAGCAGAGCTTCTGGTCTTTGCGTGACGTGCCGGACGTTCGATTCAAGCGGGACGAAGACTACGTCGAAGCGGTTATCGAGCAGTTGCGTCGCGCCACGCAGGCTGCGCTCGGAGAAGCAAGGACGCCGGGCGTCATGCTGTCCGGGGGGTTTGATTCCCAAGCAGCGGCAAGCTTTGCCGTCGAGCGGCTTCCCGCTGGATCGGTCTTGCGCAGCTACACCAGCGTGCCCTCGGCAGATTTCCAACCTGATGAGAGGGCTACTTCGTTCGGAAACGAAGCCGAACACGTCCGGGACTTGTGCGCCATGTACCCGCAGATTCGCCCAACTTTCGTTGATGGCGCACACCTGCAATATGGCGAACGACTTAATGCACTGATGCTCGTTTCGGGCTGGCCGATCTACAACGAGATGAATGCGCACTGGTTTCATGCCGCGCTGGAGCGCGCCGAAGCAGATGGCGTGGACGTGCTTTTGACCGGCGACGCCGGCAACCTGGGTTTCAGCTACGATGGATGGACAGGTTTTCCGACCTGGCTTGCCCAAGGCAAGTGGCTTCGGCTGATCCGCGAACTTATGGCCTTCCGCCAGGATGAACGGCCCCTATGGCGCAAGTTCGTGTCGCGCGCGGTTATGCCGCACCTGCCATTCAAATTGAAGCACCGGCTCGATAAACCACGGGGGTGGCGCCAATCACCGTTTGCCTCATGGAGCCCGCTGCGTTCCGATTTCGCGGAACAATCCGGGCTAATGGGCCTGATCGGCAACGATGGCTTTGCGCTTTACGATTACGACCTGACTTCGTCGCGAGAGTGGCGCCATCTGATCGCGGCGCAATTCGGCAATGGCGGATCCGAGATTCTCCTCGGGTTCAAGCTGCTCTATGGTCTCGCCATCCGTGATGTGCATTCCTACGCGCCTTTGCTTGAACTATGCGCCGGCATTCCGGACGAGCAGTATCTGCGCGGCGGTCAGGACCGTTGGCTGGGGCGGCGCGTACTGGCCGGGCGCGTGCCGGACCGGGTCTGGCAGGAGCGTCGGCTCGGGCGTCAGGCCGCTGACTGGCCGGTCCGGATGCAACGCGATCGGGACATGATTTTGCGTGAGCTCGCGTCGTTGGCACGGGACGAACGTATTGCGCGGGTTTTCGACTTTCCGCGGCTGATCAGCAGTCTCGAAGAGTGGGACGGTGAAGACCGGCCTGAAAGGCGCGATGCGGAAAGGATCGTTTCGGCGGTCACGCGCGGGTTGTCGACAGCGCGCTTCATCCGGTTTGCCGAAGGCCGCAATGTCACCTGACGGCAGGGCGCCCACGGGTGAAGGGCTGGCCACGGTGAAGACCGTGGTGAGCATGGCAGGCTGGCCCCGGCTCATCCTGCTTGGCCTGCTGATGCTCTTGTCGAGCATGACCGAGGGAATCGGGCTGCTGCTTCTTGTCCCGATCACGGCGGTGGTGGCGGGCGAGCACATGCCGCAGGGCCTTGGTGCCTGGTTTGAACCGCTCATGGGTCTACCCGTCGGCCTGCTCCTTGCGGCTGTCGCAGCCTTGGTCACTGTGCGGTCGCTGATAGTCTATCTCGTGCTCGACCGACAGGCCAGGCTCGGCCATGCCCTGACGCGCATGATCCGCATCTCGGCGCAAGATGCAGTCCTTTCCGCCGACTGGCGCTGGCTCAGTCAGCAAAGCACGGCGGCGCATGCCGCGCGGCTGGTGGGTGAGGCGGACCGCGTGGGAAGCCTGGGCGAGAACCTCCTGTCCGCGGTGACGTCAATCATCACTCTGGTGATGCTCATCGTCACCGCATTTGCGATCTCCTGGCAACTGACAGGTCTTGCCGTCCTGTCGGGTTCGGTCGTGGTTGCTACCCTCGTTGCATTGAGAGGGCGAAGGAACCGGGATGGCGAGCAGTTCGCGCAAGCCTACGGCGCCTTGCAGCAACAGGTGACCAATGGTCTGTTCCACTTCAGGGCGGCGCGGATAAGTGGCGCGGAAGACTCGTTGTCGCGACAGTTCAGCGCAACCGCCCGTGAGGTGGAGCAGTCGCAACTCCGCTACCATCGCTCGGTATCGCAGGCGCACGTCGTGTTTCAGGCAATTGCTGCCATCGTGCTCAGCGGCCTGATCTATCTGGCACTGGTAGTGATGCGCTTGCCATTGGGAGTACTGGTGCCGGTTCTGGCGATCTTGGTCAGGATGGTCCCGGTGGCGACGGGTCTGCAAGGTTATATTCGCCGGTGGAGCTTCAATAGCTCTGCGCTGATCGAGCTGCAGCGCATGATCAGCGATGCAGGCGCGCATCGCGAACCGGAGGACGATGGTGCGGAAGGCCCACGCCTGCGGCGTTCGCTCGAGCTGCGCGGGATCGGGCTGCGCTATGCAGGTCGCGAACGACCGATATTCCAGGATTTCGACCTTGCTATCCCGGCGGGCAGTGTCGTGGCGATCTGCGGGCCATCGGGCGTGGGTAAAAGCAGTCTTGCAGACATGCTCGGCGGATTGATCGAGCCCGACTGTGGTCAGCTGTCGATCGACGGCATGCCGCTCGACCCCCGTGATCGCATCCGGTGGCGGCGGCGCGTGGCCTATGTCGAGCAGGTGCCCTATCTGTTCGATGGCACCATTGCCGAGAACCTGGCGTGGGGACAGCCTGACGGTGACGAGCGCGCCCTGCGCAAGGCAATGGAGCGCGCTCTTGTACGGGCTGCCGCCCAGTTCGTTTTTGAACTTCCACACGGTCTCGATACGCGCGTCGGTGAAGCCGGGCGGCAGTTCTCCGGCGGAGAACGGCAGCGCATCGCCCTGGCGCGGGCACTGCTGCGGGAGCCCGACCTGCTCATTCTCGACGAGGTTACCGCAGCGCTCGATGGCACGAACGAGAACGCAATCATGGGCATGGTGCAAGGCCTGAAAGGCGAATGCACCATCCTGATCCTTGGACACCGCACCGCGCTACTTGCGCTTGCGGATCAAATCGTTGATCTGGGAGAGCATGCAGCCTCCTGACACCACTTCATCTCTTGCGGTGCCCGGGGAGTTGCTGTTGCGCATTTGCGCTGCGCCTGATGCGGACCACCGCGAGTTGCTTGCCGCACTGCATGACAGTGATTGGGACAATCTAGCTTTGCTGGCGCAGGAAAGGCGTGCTGCGGGGCTCGTGCTGCGCGCTCTCGCCACGGCTTCTGCGCGAGGCAATGTGCCAGCGCCTGCGCTGATGCAACTGGATGCGGCACAGCAGTGGCACGCCCTGTATGCCCTGAAGCAGATGGCGGCGATAAAGCGCCTCATGCTGGTTCTGGACGAGGCGGGTTTCAAGCCAGTCGTCCTCAAGGGATTCGGCCTTGCCCATGCCAGTTATCCCGATCCGGCGCTGCGACCGTTGCGCGATGTGGACCTGCTGCTGACTGCGGAGGAGGCCGCGCGGGCGCAGGCCGTGCTGATCGCAAATCCGCATTATCGCGTTGCGCCGTGGGCTGGCACCTATGGTGTCGAATACAATCACCAACTGCCCGAGATCCAGGATATCGATTATGAGCTCACTATCGAGATCCACCACCGCATAAACGCGCGAAATTGGTCTCAGGAACCGCTTCTGCTGGACATGATACGGTCCGAGGCCATTGACCTGAAGATCATGGGCATCGCAGTGGCCGTTCCATCGCACCTCTCCAATTTCCTGCATCTTGTGGAGCATGCGACGCTGCACCACGCCTTCGAGAATGGCCCTCTCATTCTTGCCGACCTGCATTACCTTGTGACGCGCCATCCCATGGACTGGCAGCAGGTGCGGGCGGAAGCGACACGCATGGGTCTGCTGCGATCGCTTCAATTGCTGTTTGCGCTGGCGCAGGACCTCGGCGCATCGTGGGTACCGGCCGGTCTCATTGACACGACCGCGCTCGATCCCGCTCACGTCGCTGCCGCGAAAACGGCGATGTTGCAGCCGCGCGAGCAATCCGAACAAAACAAGCTGCTGAGACGCCTCGAAACCAGAGCTGGTGGGGATTCCGGATGGTGGGCGGCAGTGCGCCGGGCGGCCCGACCCGATCCGTACGAACTGGCAAAGCTTGCGGGTTGCCGGCCAGACGAATGGCGTCGCTGGCTATGTTATCCGGCGTGGGTTCGCCAGAAGGGGCGTCGCTACATGGCGACGTCCCTTGATCCACGCGCCCTCGCAAGCGCACGGCGCGAAGCGGCGATGGTAAACTGGCTGAGTGGAAGGGGTTGATCGCATAGCGCAGAGCAGAGCGGTTATTGACCTGCAGCAGGCTTGCTGCAATGCAGCACATCACGTTGCCTGCACGGGATTCGATGCTGCAGTCGTAGCAGCGCAAGCGGGTCGCACACGAAGCGGACATGTTTTCAAGGTGTCGCCCCTTTGCGCGCATCTTGCCTGAAGGAGCACTGTTGATCGTGAGTGAATCGCCAGCGTCAGACAAGACGGGTGCGCCGCACCGCAAGGGTATCATTCTTGCAGGCGGTTCGGGAACGAGGCTCTATCCGCTGACGCGGGGCGTCTCCAAGCAGCTGATGCCTGTCTACGACAAGCCGATGATCTATTATCCGCTTAGCACGTTGATGCTGGCCGGAATTCGCGACATCCTGATTATCACCACGCCCGAAGACGCCACCCAGTTCCAGCGCGTGCTGGGCGATGGTTCGGCGTTCGGTGTGGCACTATCATACGCCGAGCAGCCCAGCCCAGATGGTCTTGCTCAGGCGTTCCATATCAGCTCTGGTTTTGTCGGCACGAGCCCCAGTGCTCTCGTACTGGGTGACAACATCTTCTATGGCCACGGCCTTCCGCAACTCCTGCACAGCGCGACCGCACGCGTCGACGGGGCAAGCGTCTTTGCCTATCGCGTCAACAATCCGGAAGCCTACGGGGTAGTCGCATTCGATGCCGATGGCCGCGCCAGCTCGATCGAGGAAAAGCCGGTCAAGCCGAAGTCGAACTACGCCGTGACTGGCCTCTACTTCTACGATGGCACGGTGGTCGACCGTGCCCGCGACCTGAAGCCCTCGGCACGAGGTGAGCTCGAGATCACAGATCTCAACCGCCTCTACATGGACGAAGGCCAGCTTTCGGTCGAGATCATGGGGCGGGGTTATGCCTGGCTTGACACCGGAACGCATGGCTCGCTGCTCGATGCTGCGACATATGTGCGCATTACCGAAGAGCGCCAGGGACTGAAGATCTGCTGCCCCGAGGAAATTGCCTGGCGGCAGGGTTTCATTGACGATGCCGGACTTGAGGCAATCGCCCAGCCTCTGCGCAAATCCGGCTACGGCGAATATCTGTTGCAACTGCTGACCCAGAAGGGCCCGCTGTGAACATCATCGAGTGCAATATCCCGGGTCCGCTGATCCTCGAACCAAAGGTATTTGGCGACGAGCGTGGCTTTTTCATGGAGTCCTGGAACGCCGCCGCATTCGCAAAGGCCGGGCTGGACCTTACATTCGTGCAGGATAACCACAGCCGCTCCCAGAAGGGCGTGCTGCGCGGAATGCATTTCCAGAATCCCGGGCCGCAGGGCAAGCTGGTTCGCGTGGTGCGTGGTGCGGTGTTCGATGCCGTGGTCGATTTGCGCCGCTCGTCGCCAACTTTCGGTAAATGGACCGGGGTCACCCTCTCGGCCGAGAACAAGCGGATGTTCTGGGTGCCCGAAGGCTTCGCGCATGGCTTCCTGACGCTCGAGGATGATACCGACTTCCTTTACAAGTGCACCACGCCATATGCGCCGCAGCACGAAGCCAGCCTGGCCTGGAATGACCCAACGGTCGGCATCGAATGGCCGCTCGACGGGCTGGAGCCCAAGCTCTCCGCCAAGGACGCAGTGGGCGTGCCACTGGCCGAAGTGAAGGCATTCGCGTGAAAGCGCTGATCACGGGCATCAACGGCCAGCTCGGCAAGGCCCTTCTGGCCTCGCGACCCGAACAGTGGACCTGCGTTGCGCTTGATCGCAACGCGCTGGATCTTGCCGATCCTGACGCCATTGCCCGTGTTGTGGATACCGAACAACCCGACCTCGTGCTCAATGCCGCGGCCTATACGGCGGTCGACCGTGCTGAGAGCGAATCCGCTCTGGCAAGCGTGATCAATGCTGATGCCCCTGGGGCCTTTGCCAAGGCGCTTTCAGGAAGCGGCGGCAGGCTGGTTCAGGTTTCGACCGACTTCGTCTTCGACGGTTCTCAAGGTCGCGGCTACCGCCCGGGAGATAAGCGGAACCCGCAATCCCAATACGGCGCAAGCAAGGCTGCCGGCGAAGATGCCGCAGGCCCGGAAGCCATCATTGTTCGCACCAGTTGGGTTTATGCTGCCGGTGGCGCAAACTTCGTTCGCACAATGCTGCGTCTTATGCGTGAGAGGGACGAGCTTCGCGTCGTGGCGGACCAGATTGGCTCACCGACCTGGGCTACCGGGCTTGCTCAAGTGCTGTGGGGTCTTGCTGAAAAGAACCAGCCGGGCGTCTTCCATCATCGGGACGCCGGTGTCGCCAGTTGGTACGATTTTGCGTTCGCGATTGCCGAGGAGGCCCATACGATTGGTCTGATCCCTCGGATACCGGCGATCACGCCCATCGCCACTGCCGATTATCCGACGCCAGCCAAGCGCCCGTCCTTCTCCGTGCTCGACGTTTCGGAAACGCGCACGCTGCTCGGGGACGAGCACATCCATTGGCGCACCAACCTCAAGACCATGCTGAAAGAGGAAAAGGCTCTTGGCTAATCTGCTTGTTACCGGCGGCGCCGGTTTCATCGGCGGCAACTTCGTCCACTATTGGGCCAAGCAGCATCCAGCCGATACGATCATCGTCCTCGATTGCCTGACCTATGCCGGCAACCGCTCGACCATCGCAGAAGTGCCACAGGCCGAACTGGTAGTCGGCGACATCCGTGATACCGACCTGGTCGAGAACCTTCTGCGGGCGCGGGACATTTCCACGTTGGTCCATTTCGCCGCCGAAAGCCATGTCGACCGCTCGATCACAGGGCCCGATGCGTTCATCGAGACAAACATTCTGGGCACAAACAGCCTGCTCAAGGCAGCCCGCAAGGTATGGTTGGACGAGGGCAGCGGAATAGATCATCGCTTCCATCATATCTCGACGGACGAGGTTTACGGGTCGCTGGGGCCCAACGATCCGGCCTTTGCCGAAACGACGCAGTACCAGCCCAACTCACCTTATTCGGCATCGAAGGCGGCTTCGGATCACCTCGTCCGCGCCTATCATCACACCTATGGACTGAATACGACGACCACGAATTGTTCGAACAATTACGGCCCGTACCACTACCCTGAAAAGCTCATTCCGCTATTCATGCTCAATGCGCTCTTCGGGAAGCCCCTGCCGATCTATGGTGATGGGATGAACGTGCGCGACTGGCTTTACGTGGAAGACCATTGCCGGGGCATCGAGGCGGCGCTGAAGAATGGCTCGCCGGGTGAGACTTATAACATCGGTGGGGGCGAGGAACTGCCCAACATGGCCGTGATCGACCGGATCTGCGCGGAAGTCGACAAGGCCTTCGCTGAGATCGAGGATCTCGCGAGCCGCTTCCCCAACGCTCCTGCCGCGCAGGGGCGACCGACTTCGGAACTCAAAACCTTCGTTGAAGACCGCAAGGGTCATGACCGCCGATATGCAATCGACGAGACCAAGGCTCGCGCAGAACTCGGTTACGAACCGCAGCACGATTTCGAGAATGGCCTGCGCAACACGCTGCGCTGGTATCTCGAAAACGAAGCCTGGTGGCGCCCGCTGCTGTAATCTGCGAGGCCAGCCTGCCGTTTATGAGCCGGCAGGCTGGCCTGCAGGATCAACTCAACATGCCGACCGGCGCCGTTACGCCGCGCTTCTTGGCTTTGCGGTCATATCTTACTGACGGGTTCTTCATATTGACGAGCAGGTGCCCGGCAGGCGTGAAGTCCCCGTTCGCAGCATTGCCGAAGTTGGAGGCCGCCGTTCCGCCAATGGAAGTGCCGATGGCTCCGGGCGGCGGTGATTGCCCATCCATGATGTGATTATCCTGCAGTTTCAGAACCGGATCCGCACTTCCGGTGAAATATAATGCGCTCAACGCGTTATCGGCAACGAGGCTATATCCGTCAGCGACGTACGAGCCGTCTGTCCGGAATGTCAGGTCCTGAGTCGCGAACGAATTGTGGGCAACGACAACGTGGCTTTCGAAGCCAAGCAACTGGCTCTTGTAGGTCGCCCAGTTTTCGCCGTTGTGCCAGGCATTGTTGATGATCAGCATGTCCTTGATCGGCTGGCTTCCATTGCCAAGGTACAGGTTTTGTCCGATCATGCCGAATGTCGTGTTGTCGGCCACGACGATGTTCTCGTAGGTGTAGCCGGCAAAGTTGGCCTGGTACCAGTCGGCATGGATATCCAGCATCGTGATCAGGGTCAGCGGAGAAGTTCTTGCATCCGTATCGCCAAAGCTGGAGGATGACTTCAGCCCACTGGTAACCAGCAGCGAGGCGTTTCGTGTATCGTCGAGCAAGGTTGCGGTCCAGCCCGGCAGGGAGTTGAGCCAAGCCACCACGTCTGCGACATCGTAGTTGGTGCCTGCAGTGTAGAATGCTTCCGTGTTGTTGACCGTGAACGTGCCTACGGAAGTGCCAGTCACCTTCGCCGTAAACGTCCTTGCCGAACCACTCTTCGTGCCGGAAAGGGTCGCGGAGGTCCCTGCGCCCGTATACTGAACTCGCAGGGACGGGATCTCGCTGGTAAAGCTCGAGGCGTCCCAGTCCTCGACGGTGTTTCCGATCACGCATCGTGACGTGGAAAGGCAATCACCATATCCGTGATGGATATAGCACCCTCGTACAAGATTGGCGAACTTTGCCATGTCGTTCGTCTGGGACATGTCGCATTCGGTAAACCATGGCGCGCCGCGTACGGTCCAAGACACCGGACGCCCGCCTTTTCGCCAGAGTGTTGCTCTACCGGCGGAATTCGTCATGACGACGCCATCAAGCCAATGATCGCGCAGGCCTTCGTTGTAGATCTCCGACATGTTCTGGAAATCGAGGGTGATATTGGCACCCTTGAAGCGTAGGCCGTCCATGCGAGTGCGTGCCGCAGCTGCGGTATCGGTTGTATAGGCTGGTCTGCCGATCGTTACTGGCACGCTCGCCTCGATGGTGACATATCCTTGGCATGCGAACGACGGCGATGACCCGACGAGCGAGTAGAAGCCCGGTTCGGTAAGCGTGATGCGCGGATTACCAAAGGCTTGTGTCTTGATGTACGCAAGTGCCGTCTGGATCGAGGGATAGCGACTGCCGGCAACCTGCGGGAGGCTGGGGGCTACCACCAGTTCCTTGTCGTGAACGACTGGCTGCGGGCTGAACTGATACGGCCCGATAACCCGACGCTGCATGGTCGGATCCTTCGGGATCGCCTCGAAATAGACGTGCGCATGGCCGTTGACGCCGTTGTGGCGCAGCCTCGTCCACCACCCGAAGTAGGAAACGCGCTTGCCGTTGGCATCAGTCAGGACCTGCCAACTGGGTTCCTTGATTTCGCTCGTCGAGCCTTCGTAGTGGACGACGACTTTCTCCAGCCCCATTTTGTCGAGAAGTGAGCCGTTGTGGTTCGCCCCTGCGTAGACTCCCACAAGGAGGCTGCTGGTGAAAAACTGGTTCGGCGGCACCAGCAAGCGCATGACCGGCTTGGCGGTCACGCGCGCTGGATCGACTGGGGGCGATGAAAAGCCCGATGCTGCGGTCCCTGCCCAGGCGTTTCCGGGCAGGATCGAGGTGACAAGAAGCGCGCCGAGGCCTTGGAGAACCTGTCGCCTTCTCATCATCCTCACGCCATGTCCGAACCCGCCCATTAGGCCATGCCCACCAGGTCTTGCGCTGTTGTTCCGGTCGCTTTGATCTGGGACGCTCTCACATCGATGATACCGCCGCTGGGCACGTTCTTGAAGATCACATCGGCTTCCCCGCGGTACGATCGCAGTACGATATCGCCACCGGTTCCAACATAGATACCTTTTGTAACCAATGGCAGGGGTGCCGTGTCGCTGGGTGTGATGGCGTAGCAATTGGAAGACGGCGAAACAGGGCTTTCTGCAAACGAAATGTCAGGCATGAGCGACTCCTGCTATGAACAAAAAGGGAACATTTGCGTAGCAGTGCCGTTATCGTGTAGGAAAGTTGTTTTTGCGCGCCGCTGAACGCTGCAGAATGGGCGGCAAATCTCGGACCGGTACAGGCTTGGCGAGCAACCATTTAGCTCCCTGTCCAAGACGGAATTGCTGCAGTTGCGAGATGGGCAAACAGAGGCTAAGGGTAATTGCGGATAGCGATGCGTCCCCGATACGCGCGCCGCTTGGACCCGAATTTTCTGCGGCCTGAAAAGGATTACGATGCCACGCTCTGATATCACCGAGAAGCTTGTCGAAATCATGGAAGACGTGTTCGACGTCGATGATTTGGAGTACCGGGACGAACTCAGCGCCGCCGACATCGAAGAGTGGGACAGCCTTTCCAACATCCGCTTCATGGTGGCAGTCGAAAAGGCATTCTCGATCCGCTTCAGCACCAGCGAGATCGAAGGTCTTCAGAATGTTGGCGAAATGGCTGATCTGATTTCCACCAAGCTCGCTTGAATACGCAAAAGCGCCCAATTCTGACAGGGTATTGGCTGGCATGATCGACCCGGCGTCACTTCCTTGGCTCCTTCCTGCGCCAGCGGATTTTCGGTCGAAGATGAAGGGCTTGCGCAAGTCTGCGGAATGCCCTCTGGCCGAAGCGCTCAAGCTGTCCAATCATGCCTTGGATCTTTCCCAGTTGGGTCAGTTGGGCAAACTGGTGGATGAACGTCGCGCCGACTTGGCGCGGCCGGGTCGGCTGCGCGCGCTGCGGATCGGCATCGCCGCTACGCATACGGCCGATCTGATGGCCGAGGCGCTCCCGTCCACCGGACTGCGGCATGGGCTTTTGATCGATACATTCCAGGTGGATTACGGGCAGACGGCGCAGTCGCTGCTTGATCCGAATTCAGCCCTCGCCGCAGCAAAGCCGGACTTCGTACTGCTGGCGCTCGATGCACTGGCGCTGGGCTTGGCGCGTCCCTTTTTCGACAAGGCAGAGGGTGAAGCGGCGGTCAATGCTGCGCTCGACTATGTCGCTTCGTTGCGAGACGGCGCCAAGGCCAACATTGGCGCTACGGTGGTTCTTCACACGCTCGCCCCGCCGGTCGAAACCCTCTTTGGCAGCTACGAGACGCGCGTTCCGGGGTCGGTGCGATGGATGATTGCCCGGTTCAATCAGCGTCTGGCAGAGGATGTAGCTGCCGAATCCGACTTGCTGCTCGATCTGGCGGCCATGGCTGAAACGGTGGGCCTGGCGCGCTGGCATGATCCGCTGCGCTGGCACGAGGCGAAGCTGCCGTTTGCTCTCGATGGTGTGCCGCTCTACGCAGACCATGTTTGCCGATTGCTGGCCGCAGCGCGCGGCCTGTCCCGCAAATGCCTCGTCCTTGATCTTGATAATACGCTGTGGGGCGGAATTATCGGCGACGATGGCGTCGAGGGTATCAAGCTTGGTCAGGGCTCCGCACGTGGCGAAGCGCACCTTGCGATCCAGTCACTGGCTTTCGATCTTCGCCGCCGGGGCGTTATTCTGGCAGTGTGTTCGAAGAACGAGGAAGCCGCAGCACTCATCCCCTTCCGCCAGCACGATGAGATGGTGCTCAAGGAGAGCCACATCTCCTGCTTCGTCGCCAACTGGACTGACAAGGCGACGAATCTCAAGGCCATTGCCCAGACGCTTAATATCGGTGTCGATTCCCTTGTGTTTCTCGACGACAATCCCGCCGAACGTGAGCGCGTGCGTCAGGAACTGCCTGAAGTCGCGGTCCCTGAAGTGGGCGACGACCCGTCGGACTACGCTAGGATTCTAGGGCTGGCAGGGTACTTTGAAGCAGTCGCCTTCGGTGAGGAAGATCGCAAGCGCGCGGACATGTATCAGGCCAACGCCCAGCGCGCATCGGCCATGCAGAAAGTCGGCAATCTCGACGAATATCTGGCGTCGCTTGATATGGTCTGCACGATCCTGCCCTTCGATGACCTCGGCCGCGCCCGAATCGCCCAGCTTGCCAACAAATCGAACCAGTTCAATCTCACCACCCGCCGCTACACCGAGGCGGAAATCGGTATGATCCAGGCCGATCCTGCAAAGTTCACGATGCAGGTGCGTCTGGTCGATCGCTTCGGCGACAATGGCATGATTTCGGTAGTGATCTTCAATCGCGGGCAGGACTCCTGGCACTGCGACACATGGTTGATGAGCTGCCGTGTGCTGGGACGCCGTGTCGAGGAAGCAGTACTCGCGCACGTTTGTGCAGCCGCCCGTGCTGCTGGTGCGACGCGGTTGACCGGCGAGTGGATTCCGACACCAAAGAACGCCCTGGTCGAGAAGCATTTCGAAAAGCTGGGCTTCACCTTCGAAGGCGACAGGCCAGATGGCGGAACGCTGTGGTCGTTGCAACTGGCGGATTACGATGCGCCAACTCTCCCCATGAAAGTCGACTCCGGGGAGAGCGTGGCGTTCCCCGGCGAGTTGCAAGACGCACAGGCAAAGGCAGAGGCGCAAGCATGAGTACAGATCTTGACGCACTGCTCGCCGGACGTCCGGCATTGGCCCGGTTGACGAACCTGGTCACTAGTGCCTGGCCGGCTCACGCCGATTATCTTGCCACCAGCTACGGGGCCCGCACGCCCGCCCTGCTCGACACGAGCGAAGCCATGGCGGAGGTGGTGCTCAAACTTGCCGGCAATCGGGCCGAAAAGGTGGCCGAAGACTATCGCTGGCTGTGCGATCAAATTCGCGAGGAGGAAATCAACTTCGCACGGACCGACGCCTATCGCTACTCGACGTTCGCCGAGACCAACGCGAACGTCTATTCCGATGATGCGTTCATGGAACGCTACATGCACGGCCTGCTGTTCAGCCACGTGCTGTGGTACATGCACCTGTCGAGCCTCCACTTCTTCCGCGGTCGTCTTGCAGCGCGGGTGAAGCCGGGCGGCAAGGCAATGGAGGTAGGCTCCGGCCACGGCCTGCTGATTTATCTGGCGCTGACCGAACTCGGCATGTCCGAAGCGGTGGCCTGGGATATCAGTCCGATCTCGCTCGAACAGACGCGCGAGGCCTTGACCCTGCTCGGCACGGCGGACCGTGCGCGCTATGCCATCCAGGATATGCACAAGGTTGAGCCGGGCTCGGAGAAGTTCGATCTCATCATCCTCAGCCATCTGCTGGAGCACCTTGAGCAGCCGGTCGAAGCCTTGCAGAAGATGCGCAATGCTGTTGCCAAGGGTGGCTATCTTTTCGTCAACGTGCCGCTGAATGCGCCCATGCCGGACCACCTGCAGTTGCTGCGCAATCCCGATGATGCAGTGCGGATGCTGACCGACGGAGGCTTTCGCGTTCTTGAGATCGCGTCGCATACGACGCAGGCAGCCACCCTGCCACGCGCTCTCAAGCGCAAGATTGCAGTCACCTGCTCGATCATAGCCGAACCGGCCTGACGGTGGCTTGAGGGGCGGGGACATGCAGTTCAATTCGATAGGCTATATCTTCGCCTTCCTGCCGATCGTTCTGCTGGTCTATTACGGGTTGGCGCTCTCGCCCCTCGCTGCGGCGCGACGACCCGTCCTCATCCTGGCAACGCTTGTCTTCTATGCGTTCGGAGGATCGGAGTTCATTCCGCTTCTCCTTGCCTCGGTCACGCTGAACTTTGCCGCTTCACGCATCATCGATCGCGTCAGGGACAAGCCGGAGAAGGTGCGCGCCGCCGCGATCGCCGTTGCCGTTCTCGGCAATCTGCTGCTGCTCGGCTACTTCAAGTATTTCAATTTCCTGCTCCGAATCCTGAACGGGCTGTTTGCCTCCGGGTTTGAAATCGAACGTGTCGCACTCCCGCTCGGGATATCGTTCTTCACCTTCATCCAGATCGGGTATCTGGTAGATGTCAGCCGTGGCCGCTTCCGCGCTGCAGGCCCGCTCGATTACGCGAATTTCGTCCTGTTCTTTCCGCAGTTGCTTGCCGGCCCACTCGTGCTGTTCCGGGAAACCGCACCCCAGTTGGCCGAGCCGGTAAAGCGCGGAGCCATCGGCAGGAACATCCTGATCGGGCTGGTGATTTTCGCGATTGGCCTGTTCAAGAAGACGGTGATTGCCGATACTGCCGCGCTCTATGCGGACCCAGTGTTTTCAGCCGCGCGCAGCGGAACCGTAACCGGTTTTCTCGACACTTGGATTGCAGCCCTTTGCTATACCGCGCAGGTCTATTTTGACTTTTCAGGTTATTCCGACATGGCGATCGGGACCGCCAGGATGCTCGGCGTCGTCTTGCCCTTGAACTTTCATTCGCCGCTGCGCTCGCAAAGCATCGTCGAGCTTTGGCGCCGCTGGCACATCACCCTTGGTCGATGGGTGCAGAGCTACGTCTTCCAGCCGATTTCGATGCCGCTGGCACGCTTTGCCGGGGGGCGTAACTTCGGCGATCTTGGTGCGCTCGTCTGTGGCGTCATCATCCCGACCATCATCTCCATGCTGGTCGTGGGCATCTGGCATGGAGCGGGTTGGACTTTCGTGCTGTTCGGGCTGATGCAGGGCCTTTACATGGCCACGAACGAACTGTTCGCTCTGCTGCGCAAGGATGTTCGCAAGGCCCGACGCAAGGCCAAGCTGCCTGAGCCGCGCTGGCGAAAGCCGCTGGCACAGGCGGCAACCCTGCTGGCCTTCGTGGTCGCGATCATCCCGTTCGGCTCGCCGGCCCTCAAGCCGGCCGGGCGCATGTTCCTGGGCATGGCCGGCAGCGGCGGCTGGCTGAATCTGCCTGAAGCCTGGCCCCTGGGCTTGGCCGGCGCAATTGCCTGCGTGATCGCGCTCTATCTTGCCGTCTACCTCGCGCCCAACACGCAGCAGATCATGGGGCGGTTCGAACCCGTGCTTGAGTGGGCCAAATGGCGCAAGACCGATCCTGCAGGTGAGGCAATCGAATGGCGCATGAGCCGGGGCTGGACCTTGGCTGCGGCGTTGGTGCTGTTCCTGGGCGTCGCCTTCATCATGCGCGGAAGCGCCAAGTTCATCTACTTCAACTTCTGAGGGGCCACAGACCATGACGGACCAGCCCCAGAACGTCGAAACGCCGGTGGAGCGGAGCCCGTGGGGCTTGCTCGGGCTCCTGCTGGCAACATTTTTCGCCCTGAACGCAGCAACCTTGTTGCTCCCCCATGATCCGTACATCCGCTACCAGCAACTGCTGCCCACGCTGCAGTATCGCGCGGTCTGGGGATATGAACGCATGGCGTTCGACAAGACGCCGATAGACGTCGCCATCATCGGCAATTCCCGCCTGCAGGCCGCGATCAGTTCGCCCGCCCTCGAAGACCGCCTCACCCGCGAGCTCGGCAGGCCGATCCATGTCGCCAATCTTTCGATGCCGCAGGAAGGGCAGAACGTTCACTACGTGATTGCCCGCCAGCTTATGCGCACCCATCCCGAGGTGAAGCTGATCATTTTCTCCGCGATCGAGCAGATGCCGCGCGAAGGGCACCCCGCGTTCCGCAACATCGCCGAGGCAAGCGATCTGGTAAGCGCGCCGGTGCTGCTCAATACCGAGTACTTCAGCGACCTGTCCTACGTTCCCTATCGCCAGATGTCGCTGTTCGTGCAGACGCTGTTCCCCGAAGCCTTCGGCAATCACGTTGCATTCGATGCCGCCAACTACATCGGCCCTCGCTTCGATTCGACCAGGTCCTTCGATACGCCGACCGGTGGCCACGTTGACCGTGACGGCATCCACACCGCCGAAGAACTCATGCCGGATGCGCGGGTGCGGGCAACTTCGATCACCCCGCCGCTTCTGCCGGCCTGGGCCAAGGATCAGGAGTTCGCCAAGGAGCGCTTCTATACCCGCGAGATCGCCGATTTGGCCAAAGCCAACGGCACGCGGCTGGTATTCCTCTACACGCCGATCTTCCACTTCGAGATGCCGGTTCAGGACGCCGATTTCTATACGGCGCGAGGGAGCCTGCTCGAAGCGCGCTTCCTTGCAGCCGATCCCCGGAATTTCTCCGACTATGGCCACGTTAACCGCATTGGCGCAGCAAAGGTAACGCAGTGGCTGGGTGACCGCATGGTAGAAGCGGGCTGGCTGGGCCAACCCGCGGGAAAGGATGACCGTTGATGTTCGAGGCGTACAAGCTGCACCACGTCGGCGTAGTCCTGCCATCAATGCAGGACGTTGACGAACATCTCGAGACGTTCGGTCTGGTCGAGGACTATCGAGGCTATGTCGAGCCTTGGCACAGCTGGTGCATTTTCACCAAGCCGGCCGCCGGGGGAACCGCAGTCGAACTCGTCGTGGCAGATGACGGCCCGCTCCTGCGTTTCAACAAGGGTGCGGGCGGTGTTCACCACTTCGCCTACGAGATTGACGATTTCGATGCGGTGGCGCGGTGGTGTGAAGAGCGCCAGTTGCGGCTGCTGGAACCTGCGCCGATCAAGGGGGCGGGAGATTTCTGGTGCAATTTCATCCACCCGGTTTCGACCCGGGGCATCCAGATTGAATTCGTTCAGCCATGGAAGTGACGGACATCGTCACTGTTTCACTGCCTAAGCAGGACTACCCTGCCGACATCCGGACACTTACCTCCTTGCGCTGGCTTGCTGCGGCGTGGGTTGTCCTGTTCCACTGGTCCAATTACTTCCCGGAGAGTGGCCTCAAGTCGCTCGCGGTCGTGAAATATGGCTTTCTCGGCGTGGACTTCTTTTTCATCCTGTCAGGCTTCGTGCTCGCCCACGTTTACATGGCCAGGCAGGAACAGGGGCGTCTGGATTACTGGAACTTCCTCAGCCGGAGGATTGCGCGGATATACCCCATGCACGTGTTGATGCTGGTGGTAATGGTCGTGTTCGGCATCATTTCCACAAAGGCGAACTGGTCCTTCACCGAGTGGGATCCCGGCCGGTTCGTTCATTTGCCACGGGGCGAACTGCTGCGTGAGACCATCGGCAATGTCCTGCTGATCCACGCCTGGGGTGCAGGCGATGCCTTGTATTTCAATAAGCCATCTTGGTCCATCAGCGCTGAATGGTTTGCCTACCTGCTTTTCCCATTGGTGACGGCTGTACTGGCCCCGGCCGTGCGCAGGCCGGCACTCGTGCTGGCTGCGCTGGCTATCGGCATCGTGCTGTATTTCTACGCGGTCAGGGCGGCGATCGGACTCGCGGTCTTCTCGATGACGTGGAACGTCGGAATACTGCGCATCCTGCCTGAATTTGTCCTCGGCGTCGCACTCTATCGTTTCGGGATGCGGCACAGCGCGGGGCGGTCAGCGACGCTCGGCTTCTTCGCAGCCGTGGCGGCGATGCTGGCGTCTGTCCTTTTGCGCCTGCCATTGCCGGTCATCGTTCTGACGTTCGGTGCTTTGATACTGGCAGCGGCCGATGCCGAGAGGAATGGCGGATTGAAGGCTGCCTGCACACCGTTCCCGGTCTTGCTGGGAGAGGTGTCCTATGCGGTCTACATGATCCACTTCGGCTTCGGGATTGCCCTCTACGATCTCGTCTTGCCAGACTGGCAAGGGGCTGGTTCAGGGACGGCACTATTGCTCATCGCGGCGGGTATTGTCGCGGTTACCCTGCTCGCCTGGGCCGCGCATATCTGGTTTGAGCGCCCCGTTCGCGACTGGATCAACGCCAACGCGTCTCGGATCATGGGCCCTCGTCCGCAATCCGAACCCGCGGTTTAGCCGTCCATTACGCCTACTGGCAGCCCCAGCTTGTGCAGACGCTTGCGCACTCGCTGCAGGAAGCTTGCGCGCTGCCGCGAAGAGTTGGTCTGCACAAAGGGCCCGCCCGGCACCGCCACGTTCAGAAACGCGCCAAGCTTTTCCCACCCGTCGCCTTTCTCCAGCTCCATGACCAGCAAGTCCTGCGGACGGTCACGGAAATACTCCCGTACGGCTGAATTGTGCGCCTCGTAGACCTCTCGATAGCGCGCTTCATGCCCAACCGGAGCGGGCGCATCGTCACCATAGGTCAGTTGCTGGATGTGGTAGGGATTGGCGCCAAAGTGCCCCGCGATCGACTTGTACCACTTGTCGGTATTGCGGACCGTCAGGATGAATTTCGAACCAGGAAAGGCCTCATCCAGTTCGCGGTACATCAGCGGCCACGGCATATCCTCCACCGCATCGAAGTCTCGGGCGATGGCAATGCCCATCTTCACGTAATTCGCCCGCAGGTCGGCCAGGGTGTTCTTGCGTCCGAACACGCCGGTCACCCGGTAGCCCAGCTGCTCCAGCGCATCACGCATCGATGATGTCCCGGTTTTCTGGAAACCGATGCAGAATACTTTCGCCCGGCTCATGCGGCGCTGCCTCCCATGCGGCTGGCGTTGGTCAGTTCTTCAAGCACGGCATCGCCCCACGCATTCCAGTTCAGCACATCCTCGTACCGCTTGCGTGCCGCCGCTCGCATCAATGCATAGCGCGGCTGATCCAGCCAGATCGCATCGACAGCGTCCGCCACTTCCTCCGCGCCTGCCTCGAGTGGAAGCAGTAGGCCGGTCTCGCCATCCTTGACGATGGTGGTCACGCCACCGGTACGATAGCCGATACTGGGCACTCCAAAGGCGGCTGCTTCGCAGTAGACGAGGCCAAAGGCTTCCTCGGCGCTCAGCATGACATACAGCGCGGATCGCTCGAACAGGGTGAGGAGTCGCTCCCGCTCTTCCGGTACGCTCTTGCGCAGGAAACCGTGGACGGTCACGCCATCACGCCCGTGCGCTTCCGCAGGGTCCATGCCGACGATATGCAGTTCCGCTTCAGGGTGCCTTTTACGGATGCGGCCGAAGGACTCGAGCAGCAGCCTCCCGCCCTTGCGCTCCCAGTCCACCCCGATCCACAACAGGATAAGTCGGTCCTTCACTGTATCGAGCACCCGTCGGCCGGGATCGGCGTCGAGATTGGCCCCGATCGGAACAACGCGGACCCGGTCAGGCGCGATGCCATGTGCTGCGATGGCCGTGTCCGCTGCCCACTTTGACATGAGCGCAAGACGACGGTTGGCTGGTTCCAGAAACGCGCTTTCCAGCGCCATCGACCGGCGCCGCGTGGCACCGTCCATGCGCCGGAACTTCGCATAGTAATCCACGATCGAGCAGAACAGGGCATCGGAAACGAACACGATCGGCACTGACGATCTGATCCGGGCCAGCTTGTAGGCGCCACCGACGGCCAGGATCACATCAGGGCGGAACTGTTCCAGCTGGCGCTCTATCGCCCGCGCAAAGAGCCGTGTGATCAGAGGATTACGGGTGAGGTCGCGGCCCAGCCTGCGCACCGCACCGTTGACCTTCTTGAGCCAGCGATCGAGGCGCGGCGTTTCGAGAACCCTGAACTCCGAAACGCGCGGCCCGATCTGCTGCATCGCGTAATAAGGCGTTCCGCTCCATGTCCGCCGGTCATGCGGATCGCCCATCGCAACGAAGGCAACTCTCACGCTCGTGAACTCTCGTCACGCCGCCATTTTGCGCGTCGTCCTGTCAGTTTCTCGAACGCGAACAACGCGCGGCCGCCCAGTTTTATCGCCGCATAGGTCATGATCTGGCCAAGGGTGGCACCCTCTTTACGACTGGAGAGCAGCGAGCCACCGCTTGTCGTGCGTACAGCAAACGCTGTGGGGAACTTTGCGCGCAACTCGGCGTCACCGCGCCGGCGCCGTGCCTCGATCGAAAGCAACGATCCAAGGTCGCGAGGCGGAAAGACCGTAAAGGAAACCGCGTGGCCCTCGCGATCCTTCGCAATCGAGCGCCGCTGCTCCTCGGCAAAGCGGGAACGCACATAGCCATCATCCGCGATGATCGCCGGAAACTCGCCGACGATTTCCAGGCCCTCCTCGGACAGGCCAAACACCCCGGAACCCACCATGCCGCGTTGCACATAGGGCTGGCACTGCCAGACCTTGTAATAAGCCCGAACCGGGGCCGAACACCCGGCCAAGTCGATTACGATTCGCGGAGCGGCCGCATGGATGCCTGGTTCATCAAGCGCTTGCGCGACAGCTGCCAGATCGCGGTGCGTGACGAGGATGTCGGCGTCGACGAAGAACCTCGGGTAAGCTGTCGCCGCGGCATTGCCGGCATTGAGCGCAAGAGGCTTGGAACCCTGCGCCAGTTCGATCACCTTGCATCCTGGCGCTGCCGAGCGTGCCACGGCCGCCGTGTCGTCCGAACAGCCGTTGCACACCACGATGACCTCGGGCCGGGCCGGGTCGTCGTGAGCAAACCCGCCCAGCAGGCCCTGCAGCAACCGCGTGATCACGCGGCCTTCGTTGTGCGCCGGCACGATCACGGAATAGGGCGGAGCTGCCGACAGGCTCATCGCGACATGGCCCCCTTGGCCATTGACGCCACCCGCCTGAAATCCACTGCCATCCTGGCGGGGCGGTACCGGCTCGAAGCAACATCCTCGAGAAAGCGCGCCCGCCACTCGGCGTTCCGCTCACCGGATTGCTTTTCAGTCTTCTCCGAAACATCCAGCGCTGTGCTTGGCAAATCTATGTGCAGCAATGACGCCACGCGATCCACCGCAGCAGGCAGGTCCTTGCGAATGTCCTCGAAATCCATTCCGTCGAACGGCAAACCTGTCTGAGCAATCGCTGCCTGCCACGCAGCATTGTGGTCCACAAGTGTGCCGAGGCACCGGTATACCTGCTGGAAATCGTACTCGGGAACGCGACCATTGCCCTCCTGTCCCGAAATCCAGACACCGTTCTGCCGGGCAATAGCGAACGAAATGGCTTGCCCAACAAGATCACGCCTCCTGATATGGAAGAAGCGAGCGTCCGGGAACAGACCCAGCATGCGGTTGACGCTGCCGAACTGGCCGATGTGAGACCAGTGCACCTTAATCGCAAAAACCCCGTTTTCCGAGGTGCGCCGAGCCATGATTGCCCGGATTGCCTCAGGCATGTTCACGGTGCCTATGACCGACTGCCACCGCTGCAGATTGACTGGGTTCGCGTACTCGAAAGGTGACCCGAACAGCCCAGTGCCCTGCAATGCATGGCCCAGATAATGGCTCCCGCACCGCGGCGTGGATGCAATGATCAACGTGCGTCGCGTCGGCGCAGAGTTGGGAAAGTCAAAACGGTCTTCAAACTGGTCTTCGTAGAGTGCCATTTTTGTTCCGTTTGCCGACTTCCAAGATCTATCCATACTGGATAAGAGGTGCACTTCGCAGTTGCAACAAACAAAGCGTGGCGGTGCTCTTGCCTGAGAACTCATCCAGCGGGGACCGTTTCGAAAAATGCGGGTCCAAGTGCGCAAGCCTTGGATTGGCATCAGTCTTTACCGTGAAGGGCCACCCGGCATGAGCCTCAAACGGAAGGCGTTCTCGGGGGTGGCCTGGTCCTCGATTGCGACGATTGGGGAGCGGGCATCCGTTTTCCTGATCATGCTTGTCCTTGTGCGACTGCTCGACGTGAAGGAATTCGGGACAGCAACCACAGCGGTGATGATTATCACTATTCTGTGGCCGGTCGCCCGGTTCGGCAGTTACAACTACGTGATCCAGCACGAGAAACCTGATCAGGCCGTGCTGACGGGGGCGCTGATGGCCACTTGCGCCTTCGCCGTTTCGTGTTCCGCAGCCCTCTTTCTGCTCGCAGAACCTCTGGCGCTCGCTTTCTCCGATCCTGTGCTGGAACCGGCAATCGAACTTCTCAGTCCGATCTTTGTCATCAAGGCATTGGGCACGGTTCAAGAAGCGATGCTGACAAAGGCGTTCGGTTTTCGGGCACTGGCAGTGCGAAGGTTGGCCGGAGTACTTGCGGGCGGTTCTGCTGCCATCGCCTGCGCCTTGGGCGGGCTCGGTCTTTATGCCTTGATCGTGCAGCAATTGGTCATGGCGACGTTCGGAACGCTTACCATGGCGTGGAATTACCGCTGGACTCTCGACTTCGCCGGCGGTCGCAAACATGTGCGCCAGGTTTGGTCAATGGGCGTGCGCTATACGACTGCTCAGATGCTGAGTTCGGTCAATCTGTCCGGCTTTGGCCTAATAATCGGCTTCTTGCTAGGTACTACCGAGGCCGGTTTGTTCCGGCTTGCCTTCTCGGCAGTAGACCTCTGTACCCAACTTACGATCATGCCATTCGTGAACGTTGCAGTCCCGTTGTTCGCCCGCCTTCGGGGCGATCGCGAAAAGCTGCGTGAGGGCTATCTGCGTATCGTCCAGGTAACCAGCCTGTGTACCTTCATTATCTTTGCGTGGATGGCTGTAATGGGGGCCGACATCGGTCGTGTGATGTATGGTGCCCGCTTCGATGCTGCAGCCCCGCTGATACCCGTCTTTTGTTTCGCTGTCTTCGCAGGCACTTCAAACAGGCTGATCGATGCCATGCTCGGTTCGACCGGAAAACCCGGATCGCAGGTCGTCATGTCGACAGTGCAATCACTCTGTGCCATCCTTCTGGCCGTTGTTTCGGCGCCTTTCGGACTGTTCTATTCAGCCATTGGCCATGTCGCCAGAACCTGGCTGACAACTCCGCTCAGTTATTACTTCTTGTGGCGCGAAACAGGCGTGACCTGGCGTGAAACGCTGGGGACAATTGTCTGGCCGGTCATTGCCGCAGGTGTGGGAGTGGCACCGGTGGTTGCGATCAGAAACGCAGCGTTCTTCGAGGACCTGCCAATTCTTGTTCGGCTGGCCTCTACCTCAATGCTTGCCGGATTGACGTACGGCCTGTTCCTGATCGCAGCCCGGCCGTCCCTGATTGTCGAAATGCTGCAGACCGCCACGCCGAAACTCGCAGCCAAACTGCTGCGTTCTTCAGCCATCCGCGCAATCCTGCGGGTGCGGAAGGATCAGAGCGGACCGTTGACCGGGCCGTGACGCCACACGGCCCGCTTGCTCCAGGCCTCGCCCCATTCGCGGGCATTGGCTCTGGTGCCTTCGTCGCCCTTGATCATCGCGGCGATCTTGAAAAGGGCCGCACGCAGGCCAACTGCAAATACGGTGGCATTCTGGCCGAACTTGCGCAAACCCATCGGGAACTGCCTTTGGATCAGTCCGATCCGCGCGCCATGGAGATAGCAGATCCGCTTGGCGGCCCGCGTGTTGCTGGCCCCGCCATAATGAATGATGGTGGCATCCGGCGTAATGCGCGGCAAAGCGCCTCGTGCTCGCGCGCGCGCGCACAGGTCTGATTCCTCGCCGTACATGTAGAACGTCAGGTCAAAGCCACCGAGCGCTCGCCAGTCGCCAGCCTTGATCAGCAGGAAGCAGCCGGAAACGATATCGACCTGGCGCTCGTCGTCACGGGCCCACTTGCCGAAGATCTCGGGGTTGAAGAATGCAAAGTGGCTGAACAGCCGCGTCAGGCCGGTGGCAAGGCAGAATGCGCTCCATGGCGTGATGCGGTTGAAGCAGGAATTGGGGTTCAGCTTGCCGTCGCCGAACAGGGTGCGGCCACCCCATATCCTGGCCTCAGGGCGCTGGCGGGAGAATGCCATCAGCTTGTCGATGGCGCCATCCAGAACGACGGTATCGGTGTTCAGCAGAAGGAAGTATTCGCCGCGCGCCACGTCTGCGGCCATGTTCGTCGCCTTGGCAAAGCCGTGATTGTGCTTCTCGGCCAGCAGGCGAACCGTCGGGAATTCGCGCGTTATCGCTTCGGCCGAGCCATCCTTCGAGTCATTGTCGACCATGATGACCTCGAACGAAGTCTCGCGCGTCTGATCGAAAAGCGACCGCAAACACGCGAGCGTCATCTCTCGCGTGTTCCAGTTCACCATGAGGATCGAGAGCGAGGGGGTGCTGTCCAGCGCGTTCATGGCACCTGTTCCGTCCATAGTAGGCTCGATAGTCAAGCCGGAGTTTGCCCGGTTGCCGGGCTCGCCATTTGGTGCATCCGTGATCGCGCTGCAAACGCGGATTGCCGCGTCATGCTCTGCGAAAGCGCTACGGCAATGCCTAGAAGCATCATGTACCAGACCTGCACCTGAAGCCATGCGAACACCGTCAGGAGGCATGCAGACGTCGCGACGATCGAGATGGTAAGACCGTGGCTGAGCCAACGGTCGCGTGGGGTAACGAAAGCCAGGCGACGCGCGCTTGAAAGGTACCAAAGCGCCAGGACCATTGCCACCACGAGAAAGACGGAGACCGGCAGGCCGAACCGCATGGCCAAAGCCAGCCAATGATTGTCGACGCTGCCGCTGCGCATCCACACGACGCGCTCATAGCCTGCATAGCCGATCCCGATCCAAGGATGTGCCCAGACTGATGCCGTGCCGTATTCCCAGATCAGCAAGCGATAATAACCGGTTCCGGGGCTGATGGAGAAATAACGGATGATCAGCTTGACGACACCGCTCTGTGTGACGAATTCCAGCACTGATAGTATCGCACCGAATGGTACAAGAAGGTAGAGCCAGTTCACGCGCCGGAACAAGCGGGCGGAAATCCAGATGTAGAAAGTCAGTCCGGCCGCAAGCAGGAGCGCAAGAATTGCTGCGGAGCTGAGCGAAAAGAATCCCGCGCACGAGGCGAGCACACCTGTCCAGCGTCGCCCTGACCGTGCCTCGGTTACGTAATACAGCGGCAGGAACATCGCCATGAATAGCCCGCCATGGATCGGGTGGGGGAACGGACCCCAAGCGCGCAACAGGCCCAGGCGCTTCTGATTGAGCACCTCGGCATACTTCACGTTGTATTCAAATAGGGGATAGAGCACCAATTTGTGCGTAATGCTCTCGAACGCAAGAATGGCCGCTATGAATAGGAAACCGGGCAGGAATGCCTTCAGCAACCGGGCGACGTCATTGCCGCTGCGGATATATACTCGGGCTACAAAATAGCCCACGGCAAAGTCGATGGCTTCGCGAGCGCCTGATTCCAGACCCTCGTCAGTACCTCTATTCAATATGAGGGAGGCGAAGATCCACAGCGCGGCCAAAAGGACGCAAGTGTCGGCCCAAACCCACTTTACCCGGCCCCGCACCAGTTCCATGGCCACAAAGGGCAACGACACCAGCAGCAGCAGGCGAAACGGGAAAAGCACCACCGTGCCGATGCTGAAGCTGATGCCTGCCGGAATGATCAGCGAATATAGCAGCACTATGGGGAGATACCGGTGCAGAGCCGAAGTCGGCAGGCGGCCCGGTACGAACACCGGCGGCGCCACGAAAGCTCCTTGCGCCGCTACGCTTTTGGTCAAGTGGATGCACTCCCTCGAGACAACAGCGCCAACCCGGCACTCTCACACTTACATGCTGCATTGCAAAAAAATGCTGTCTAGCCAAGTGCAATACCTTATGGAACAGTGCTTGGGCAAGGGGCGTGGCGCACCCGCCGGCTCGCCCGACCGCACGAAAAGGACATTTGGTGAATCTGCTTTATTTCGGTGTTCCCGGGGGCAACTTCGGTGACGATCTGAACGTCTGGTTGTGGGACGAACTGCTGCCAGGCTGGAGGGATTGGCCAAAGGACGCGGTTCTGGTCGGCGTTGGCACCATTCTCAAGCGGGGCTTCGTGCCGGAAGGCGTGCCCAAGCTCGTGCTGGGCTCCGGCGTGGGTTATGGCGAACCGCCCGATGTAAAGTCAAACCCCGAACTCTGGGATATCCGGGCCGTGCGCGGCCCGCTCACGGCCGCAGCATTGGGGTTGCCGCCATCGCAGGCGATCGTTGATGCCGCAGTGATGCTGCCGCGACTTCCCCGGTTCCAGGCTATAGCCAAGACCGACCGGATTCTGTTTGTTCCCCATCATGGCAGCGAAGGGCTGCTTGATTGGGCGGCGCTGTGCGAAGAGGTCGGGATCACTGCGCTCAGTCCCTCGGGGGATCCTGATGCGGTCATTGCGCAACTGGCCAGCGCGCGAATGGTCATTGCTGAATCGATGCACGCCGCCATCATCGCCGATGCTTTCCGCGTTCCTTGGCAAGCGGTTGCGATTGCTCGCAAGTTCAACAGGTTCAAATGGCGGGATTGGGGTAACAGCCTCGGCATCGAGCCGCGCTTCGTCCAGTTCTTCCCGCTTTTGCGTTCCGCACAGAAGCTCGCACTCAAGTTGTTCCCGCGCAAGGCAGGCCCAGCAAGCCATTCCGAAGCGGCAGGCGGCAGTCGCGAATATCGTGCCAAGGGCCTGAAGCGGCGTCTGCTCGAGGCTAGTGCCCGCAGAATGCTGCGCAAGCTTGCAAGGCAATCGGGCCAACTTTCCGATACATCGGCATTGACCAACGCTCAGGACCGCTTTGCGGCGATGCTCGCCGAAGTGGCAAAGGATTACGAGGCCTGAGAGCGAACTGCTTCAGCGCAAAAAAAGAGCCCCCGGAGCCGCATGGCGCCGGGGGCTTCTTTTTGCTTGGCTAAAAGCTGAGCCGGTCAGCTCTTCGCCTCGTTGCCATAGGTGTAGTACGAATAGTGATAGTCGTAGGCTTCGCCGGCTTCGAGCGCACGGAACTTGGTCATCACGACGCCCAGGAAATTGGCATTGGCAGCGCGGAGCCTGCGTACCGCAGCCTTGGCCTGGCCGAAGTGAGCGCGGTTTGCTTCGATGATGAAGATCACGCCATCGGTCTGACGCGACAGAAGCGGTGCGTCGGCAAGACCCATGACCGGAGGAGCGTCAAAGATGATCATCGAGTATTCTTGACGATACCTGGCGATGAAATCTGCGATCGGGGCCGAGGAAAGCACGTCGGTGGGGTTCGACGGAATTGCGCCGACCGGTAGAACGTCCAGATTCGGAGTCAGCTGTTCGAGAAGCGCGTCCTCCAGCTTGCATTCTCCCAGCAGGACCTCGACGAAGCCCTTCTTTGCGCGCGGCAGGCCGAACTGCAGGTTCAGCGACGGCTTGCGCAAGTCGGCTTCTACCAACAGGACCTTGCGGCCGAGCTGGGCAAAGCGCCGGGCGATGGCAACCGAGGTTGTCGACTTGCCTTCGCTGGCCTGGCTGGAAGTCAGCATGAGCACATTGTGATCGCGGTCGGGCAAGACGAAGTCGATCGAGGTGCGGATCGAGGAGTAGGCTTCTGCCAGAGGCAGTGACAGCTCGCCCACTTCGCCTTCCTGCACCAGCGGGGTGGCTCCAAGCGGATGCAGATCCAGCTTGCGCTCGACATCCTCCAGCGAACGCAGCCGGTCGTCGAGCACATCACGCAGGACGGCCAGCGCAACGGCAAGACCAAGGCCCAGTCCAAGAGCGACGATCAGGTTCTTGAAGAGATTGGGAGAGCTTGGAGCACCTGGAACCATTGCTGCATCGAGCTTGGTGATGGTGCCAGGCTTCAGGTTCGCAGCCGACGAGATCTGGTTGTAGCGCTCAAGCAGCGACTGCAGCTGGGTGCTCAGCGCGGTAACGCTGCGATCCATCTGATTGAACGCAACGCGACGATCCTGTTCGTCGAGCGTGTCGCCCGATACCTTGCTCAGTTCACCGGAAAGCGCACCTTCTTCCTTCGCCGCCACTTCGTAGGCCTGGCGCAAGCCATCCTTGATATCGCTGGCAGTCTTCGAAAGCTGGCGGTCCAGCGTGTTGATCTGGGCGTTAAGCTCGACAATGCGAGGATAGTTGTCGCCATAGCGGGTGCGCAGATCGGCGGCTTCGCTCGCCGCCTTTGCGCGTGACGCTACCAGGTTCTGGTACGTTGGATTCTGTTGAACTTCTGGCAGGCGCTCCGGAGAAACGCCGGCAATGGCGCGCCACCTCTGTTCTGCAGCGATGCGCCGCGTCCGTGCTGACGTGAACGCAGAGTTCACGCTGGCGAGGTTCGATGCAGTGACGGTCTGCGGAATGTTGCTGTCAGACGTGCCCTGCTGGCTGACGCCGCCCAGCAACGAAGGGCTGACGATCTTGTTGGCACGCGCATAGGAAATCGCGCGACGCTCGGCTGCGGTCAGCTCTGCTCGCGTCTTGGCGATCTGATCAGCGAGATACTGTTGCGCGTACGCGTTCTTTTCAAAGCTCCGACGCAAGTCGTCAGTGACGAAGGCGTCGACATAGGCGTTCGCAATCCTGGCAGCCTCGGCCGGTTTCTCGGACTGATAGCTGATCGCCATGATGCGGTCGGTCGAAGGATTGTTCACCGCCAGTCCGCCGCGCACCCTGCTGGCTGCAGCTTCGCGCCGCGAAGCGAGCGTCTTTGCATCCGCATTCTTGGGAGCGGCGGCTTCCCCCATGAAGCTGGGGTCGCTTGCAAGTTTGAGCTTGTCGACCACCTGATAGGCCATCGAGCGGCTCTGCAGCACTGCCGACAAGGTTTGCGTGTATCGCACCATGTCACTGCCGCGAAGGTCCAGCATCTCCTGCCCTTCGACGATCTCGCCGCCTTCGGGATCGACCCGGACCGTTGCTGTGGCGGTGTAGAGCGGCTGGGTGAGGACCGTCGCGACGTAGCCGAGGATCAGGATGACCGCAGTGACACCCACCAGGATGAAGCGTTGCCGCCACAGGAAGCCACGGATGAGGGAAAGGTCCAGCAGATTGAATCCGCCGGTGCCGCCTTGCGCAGGGCCATCCAGGTAATAACCATCGACCATCGGACCGGTGCCTCCCTGAAGGGCGCGCGAATTATCGGACATAAGCATCTTTCGATCGGCCCGTCAGATGCGGGTGAACAAGGCAAAAAGCGGAATCGCCGTGAGGAAGTCCTGCCAGGCTTGTGACAGCGAGGACGTGCCCACCACGATGCGATCTCCGGGCAGCATGACCGGATCAAGCATCGTACCCTGCTTGATCGCGGCATAATCGAACTTCGCTACCGTCATGCCCTCTGCCGTCGGGCGAAATACCGCGATCTGGTTGATCTTGGCCACGCGGGCAGGGCCTTCCGCCAGCGAGATAGCACCCGAAAGGCGGGTTCCGGGCTGGAACGGGAAGATGCCAGCCTTCTTTACGCTGCCTTCCACGGTCACCAGATGTGATCCGTATTCGATCACATTTACTGCGACATGCGGGTTCTTGATATATCCGCCGGCCAGCTTCTGCTCGATCATGCGCGCGACGGCGGACGGAGTCATGCCCTTGACTTGCACTTGCCCAACGAGCGGCAGGCCGACGAAGCCGTCGGTGTCTATGCGCACACGCTCGGCCGAAAGGTCAGGCTCACGGAACACTGCAACCGAGATCGTATCCGACGGCCTCAGCGGATAATCCGGAGAAACCATCGTGCTGTAACCGGACTGGCCGTCTTCTGCGACCGGTGCCGAGTTCACTGTTCCCACAACCGGCGGAGGGGTGGACCCACAACCTGATATCACCAACGCCAAAGCAAGTGCAGCAGTCCCGTTGATATATGATTTTCTGGAAGCGGTTGCCTTGGGCGCCTTACGGCCGGTCCGAATTATTGCCATTCGCAGAGGAACCTCATGAAACACGTGGTTTTGCATAGGCTGTAACTTTTACCTAAGCAACCCGCATCACGCCCTTGGCTGCAGTGCGGCAACTAGGAAGGCGTGTTGGCGGGGGAACGGTTCGTCACGGTAATTCAGCGTCTTGGCACGTGCTGACGCGACCGTTTTTGCGCCGGTCGGTTCCGAGGTTGCGCCGAAATGCTGCAGCGCACAAAGTCGTTCGGTGTATGGACTGGCAGTTAATGTCGCAATAACTGCGACATGGAACCTGTTTGGAGCGGTCGGCTCCGCTCAATTGCAATGCGAGGTCAGCAGCTGTGACCCTAAATCTGATCGCCAGTTTTTGCTATGTCGTCGTAACGGGGCTCTGCGTCCACGCCGTGTTGCAGTTGCGCGGGCTGGGTGATTACCCGGGGCGCCAGAAGGCGATATCTTCCTGGGTGCTTTGCGGCGTGCTGTTCCTGATTCTCAGCGTTATGCGTGCGCTCAACCTGGAAGAGGTGCTGCGCGATCTCCTGCGCGAATCTCTCTTGCTGGCTGGCGACTACCGGGAGCGGCGCGAATTGCAGGCACCATTGGCTGCAGCAGCGGTGGTCGTGACGCTGGTCTTCGCGAGCCTGGCCTTCCGGGCGGGCGGCGATCGTTGGCGACGCTCGACCATCGCGCTTCGCGCCGCGCGTCTGGCGTCAGTCGGCATGATTGGACTCATGGGTTTGCGCCTGATTTCCCTGCACGCGGTTGACCGGCTGCTCTACCGCGGTCCTCACCTCAACTGGCTGTTCGACATCGGCGCGACACTGTGCGTCGGCGGCGCAGCATGGATCTACCCACAATTGGTGCAGGCAGAGAAATCCACGCCACGAAGCGCTCGTCGCAAGCCGTAGCGCCTAGCCCTGACGCGCAGGGCCAAGGCCGGCTCGCACTGCATCAATCGAGATTCGGCCGCAGCCAGCGCTCCATGGCGGGCACGTCCCAGCCGCGTCGGCCGGCATAGTCTTCGAGCTGATCGCGGCCGATGGTTGCGACGCCGAAGTACTGGCTTTCGGGGTGGGAAAAGTAGAAGCCCGAGACAGCCGAGGTCGGCAGCATCGCCTGCGATTCGGTAAGCGTGATGCCCGCCGTGTTGGTGGCATCGAGCAGGTCGAACAGGATCGGCTTGAGCGTGTGGTCCGGACAGGCAGGATAGCCGGGCGCCGGGCGGATGCCGCGGTACTGCTCGCGGATCAGTGCCTCGTTGGTCAGCTGCTCGCCAGGGGCATAGGCCCAGAGCGTGGTGCGGACATACTGGTGCAGGCGCTCGGCAAAGGCTTCGGCGAAGCGGTCGGCCAGGGCCTTCAGCAGGATGTCCGAATAGTCGTCGTTGTCGGCCTTGAAGCGGGCGAGGTGTGCGTCGATGCCGTGAATGCCGACCGCAAAACCGCCGATCCAGTCACCCGCCGGGTCGATGAAGTCAGCAAGGCAGAAGTTGGCACGGCCGCGGCTCTTGATGAACTGCTGGCGCAGGAACGGCAGGCGCACCGAAAGCTCGTCGTCGTTCGGGTGCAGGATGACGTCGTCACCGTGCCGGGCGCAGGGCCAGAACTGGGCGACGCCCTTGGCCGTCAGCCACTTCTCTGCGATGATCTTTTCCAGCATCGCGCGGGCATCGGCGTAGAGATTGCGCGCAGATTCGCCCACCACTTCGTCATCGAGGATGGCCGGATAGGTGCCAGCAAGCTCCCAAGAGCGGAAGAACGGCGTCCAGTCGAAGCATTCGACCAGATCCTTGAGATCCCAGTCTTCGAAGACGTGGCGACCGGGCTGTTCGGGCGGCGGGGCCTTTTCCGAGAAGTCCGGCGCGAAGGCATTCAGGCGCGCGTCTTCGAGGCTGAGCAGCTTCGAGGCACCCTTGCCTGCACGCGCATCGCGGACATGCTGGTAATCGGCGGCAGTGGCCTTGATGAAGCCTTGGGCCTGCGTATCGGACAAGAGCTGCGAAGCGACGCCCACGGCGCGGCTGGCGTCAAGCACGTGGACGACCGGGCCATCGTAGGCCGGATCGATGCGCAGCGCGGTGTGGACCTTGCTGGTCGTCGCGCCGCCGATCAGCAGCGGAATGGTCATGCCCGCACGCTGCATTTCCTCGGCAACGGTAACCATCTCGTCGAGCGATGGCGTGATCAGGCCGGACAGCCCGATCATGTCGACCTGTTCCTTCTGCGCAACGTCGAGGATCGTCGCCCACGGCACCATCACGCCCAGGTCGATCACTTCATAGCCGTTGCACTGCAGGACCACGCCGACGATGTTCTTGCCGATGTCGTGAACGTCCCCCTTGACGGTGGCCATGATGATCCGGCCTTTCGCCTTGGCGCCCTCTTCCTTCTCCGCCTCGATGAAGGGGATAAGGTGGGCAACCGCCTTCTTCATCACGCGGGCCGATTTCACCACCTGCGGCAGGAACATTTTCCCTGAACCGAACAGGTCGCCGACCGTGTTCATGCCTTCCATCAGCGGGCCTTCGATCACTTCGATCGGGCGACCGCCCCGCGCAGCGATGGCAGCGCGGGCTTCTTCAGTATCCTCGACGACGAAAGCGTCGATACCTTTGACCAGCGCGTGTTCGAGGCGGCGGACGACGTCCCAGCCGCGCCATTCCTCGGCTTCCTTTTCGGCGACCTTGTCCTTGCCCTTGTAGCTTTCGGCAAGCTCGATCAGGCGCTCGGTCGCGGTCTGGTCACCGCCTGCGGCAGGCGCGCGGTTGAGCACCACGTCCTCGCAAGCCTCGCGTAAGACGGGGTCGATCTGGTCGTAGATGTCGAGCTGGCCGGCGTTGACGATGGCCATGTCCATGCCAGCCGGAATGGCGTGGTAGAGGAACACCGAGTGCATGGCGCGGCGCACCGTCTCGTTGCCGCGGAAGCTGAACGAGAGGTTGGACAAGCCGCCCGAGATGTGGACGTGCGGGCAGCGCGCCTTGATCTCGCGCGTGGCTTCGATGAAGTCGAGCCCGTAGTTGTCATGCTCCTCGATGCCGGTAGCGACGGCAAAGACGTTGGGATCGAAAATGATGTCTTCAGGCGGAAAGCCGATGCCGGTCAGCAGCTTGTAGGCGCGTTCGCAGATCTCGACCTTGCGGTCCTTCGTGTCGGCCTGGCCCCTCTCGTCGAAGGCCATGACGACGACGGCGGCGCCATAATCCATGCACAGGCGGGCGTGGTGGAGGAAGGCGTCCTCGCCCTCCTTCATGCTGATCGAATTGACGATCGGCTTGCCTGAAACGCACTTGAGACCGGCTTCGATGACTTCCCACTTCGAGCTGTCGATCATCACCGGCACGCGCGCGATGTCGGGCTCCGCAGCGATCAGCTTGAGGAACGTGGTCATGGCCTCGACAGCGTCGAGCAGGCCCTCGTCCATGTTGACGTCGATCACCTGCGCGCCGTTCTCGACCTGCTGCCGCGCGACTTCGACGGCCTTGGCGTAGTCGCCGGCAAGGATCAGCTTCTTGAACGCGGCCGAGCCGGTAACGTTGGTGCGCTCGCCGACGTTGACGAAGCGCGAGCCGGTAAATGTATCGGTCATGGAAATCAGGCAGCCATTACAAAAGGTTCAAGCCCGGCGAGGCGGGTAACGGTGGCAGGCACGGCTATCTTGCGGGGCGGCAGGGCTTGCACCGCCTGCGCCATCGCCGCGATGTGAGCCGGAGTGGAGCCGCAGCACCCGCCCAGCACGTTGACCTGTCCATGGTCGGCCCATTCCTTGACGAGGCCCGCCGTGGTCTGCGGCATCTCGTCATATTCGCCGAGCTCGTTCGGCAGGCCGGCGTTGGGATAGACCATGATCAGCGTGTCGGCGATTTCCGACAGCGCCTTCACGTGCGGGCGCAGCTGGGTGGCGCCGAACGAGCAGTTGAGGCCGATGGTGAGCGGCTTGGCATGGCGGATCGCGTACCAGAATGCCTCGACCGTGTGGCCCGAAAGGTTGCGGCCCGAAAGGTCGGTCAGCGTCATCGACATCATGATCGGGATCTCCCGACCGAGTTCCTTCTCGACCTGGCGCACCGACATGACGCCGGCCTTGGCGTTGAGGGTATCAAACACCGTCTCGATCAGGATGAAGTCCGCGCCGCCTTCGACAAGGGCATGGACCTGCTCGGCATAGACGTCGACCAAGTGGTCCCAGTCGATCTCGCGGAAGCCGGGGTCGTTGACGTCAGGCGAGAGGGAGAGGGTCTTGTTGGTTGGTCCAATGGCACCGGCGACAAAGCGAGGGCGGCCATCCTTCGCGGTGAATTCATCGGCTACGCGGCGGGCGAGCCTTGCCGATTCCACGTTGATCTCGCGCACCAGATGTTCGGCGGCATAGTCAGCCTGGCTGATGCGGTTGGCGCTGAAGGTGTTGGTCTCGGCAATGTCGGCCCCGGCCTCGAAATAGGCGCGGTGGATCGATTCCGGCACCTCGGGCTTGGTCAGCGCCAGGATGTCGTTGTTGCCCTTCTGGTCCTTGGCCAGGCCCAGCGTCCCGGCATAGTCGGCTTCGGACAGCTTGAAGTTCTGGATCTCGGTGCCGAACGCACCATCGGTGATCAGGATACGCTTGGCAGCCTGCTCAAGAAAAGCGGTGCGGGCGGCGGAAGGAAGCAAGGTCACGCGGCTTTCTCCAGCGCCGGAGCCTTGGGGCGAAGGCCAAGCAGGTGGCAGATCGCGTAGGACAGTTCGGCGCGGTTGAGGGTATAGAAGTGGAAATCGCGCACGCCGCCGGCATAGAGGCGACGGCAGAATTCGGCAGCGATGGTCGCGGCGACGAGCTGGCGCGAGGCGGGATGGGTGTCCAGCCCTTCGAACAGTCCATCCATCCAGGCCGGGATCGCGGCGCCACAGGCCGCGGCAAACTTGCGCGTCTGGGCGACGTTGGAGACGGGGAGGATACCGGGCAGCACCGGTGCGTCGATGCCCGCTGCTGCCAGCTTGTCGCGGAAGCGGAAGAAGGTTTCGGGCTCGAAGAAGAACTGGCTGATCGCGCGGGTGGCACCGGCATCAAGCTTGCGCTTGAGGTTGTCGATGTCGGCTTGGCTGCTCGGCGAATCCGGGTGGGATTCCGGATAGGCGGCCACCGAAATCTCGAACGGAGCGATCTGCTTCAGGCCGGCCACCAGTTCGGCAGCGTTGGCATAGCCGTCCGAGTGCGGCGTGAACGGCACGCCGGGTGCGCCCATGTCGCCACGCAGGGCCACGATGTGGCGCACGCCCGCTTCCCAGTAGCTTTCGGCGACTTCGCGTATCTCGGCCTTGCTGGCATCGACGCAGGTCAGGTGCGCGGCGGCGGGAAGGCGGGCTTCCCTGATGATGCGGGCGACAGTGCCGTGGGTGCGGTCCCGGGTGGAGCCGCCCGCGCCGTAGGTGACCGAGACGAACTTCGGCTGCAGCGGCCCCAGCGTTTCGACCACGTCCCAAAGCTGCGCCATCAGCGCGTCCGTCTTCGGCGGGAAGAATTCGAACGATACGTTGATGTCGCCCGGCAGCCCGGCGAAGAGCGGGGTGTCGAGGGCAGTGCGGGCTTCGCGAAGTTGATCGTAGCTGGCGTTCATGGGGCTTTCCGGCTTTGCCGTGGTTCAAGTTGCGCCACGCTGTCTTCCCGGCGCGTGCCGGTCCACAGCTTGACGACGAGTTCATGACCCGCGAGCGCGCGGGTTTCGTGGGGCACGAAACCGGCGTCGCGCAGCATCGCCTCGATCTGGGCATCGGAGAAGCCGAGGCGCGCGTGGGCGTGGGTCTGGCGCAGATCTTCGCGATCGTGCGCGGCGAAATCGACGATGGCGATGCGACCGCCCGGCGCGGTGACGCGGGCAGCGCCAGCCAGGACGGCTTCGGGTGCCTGGGCATAGTGCAGAACCTGGTGGAACAGCACCGTGTCGAAGCTGCGCGCGGCGAATGGGATCTGCGCGAAATCGCCCTGCACCAGCTCGACGCTGTCAGCCCGCAAGTGCTGGAGCCTGGCGCGGGCAATGCGCAGCATGTCGGGGCTCTTGTCGAAGGCGACGACGTGGCTGGCATGCGGTGCCAGCAGTTCGGCGATGCGGCCGGTGCCAGTGCCGACATCGAGCATGCGGCCAAGACCGACTGGTCCGGCAAGGCCTGTCAGCATCTCGGTCAGCGCGGCTTCGACCGGGCCGTCCTCGATGTGGAGCGAGCGCAACTCGTCCCACTCTTCGGCATGACGTGAGAACCAGTCGAGCGCATGGGATTCGCGAGAGGCGCGGATCGCGTCGAGATGCTGGCGGTCTTCGGCGCAGCGACGGCCGAATGCGGTGTCCTCGTGCTCGGCCACGGCAAGCAGCCGCGCGAGCGCTGCGGCCAGCGGGCTGTCCGCGCTTTCCGAGATCGAGCTGCGCAGGAACACCCAGGCGCCTTCCTTGCGACGCTCTGCCAGGCCCGAATCGCACAGGATCTTGATATGGCGCGACACGCGCGGCTGGCTTTGCCCCAGCACTTGCGCCACTTCGCCCACCGCCAGCTCCATGCTGGCGAGGAGGCGCAGGATGCGCAGGCGCGTCGGGTCGTCAAGCGCGCGAATGGCGTCGTGGATGGCCATGCGGAAGGGCATATAAAGAAACCTTTATACGTGTCAACGGATATAACGATTGCGTTATATCAATTGTTACGGTTCCTCCCGTCAAGGGCAAGGATGCATTTGCCTTAGCCACTGGCCACTTATAGAACAGCCTCGTTCGGCTCCCCGCCGGGCGGAGTTCCGTCCGCGAACAGCCCAGAAACAGCCCAGAGAGGGAATTCGATGAAAAAGTACGCAAGCCTCGCGATCGTCGCCTCAGCAGCCCTTGCCCTTTCGGCATGCGGCAAGTCCGACGATGCATCCGAAGCAGCTGCCGAGGACACGGTGGAAATGCCCGCAGACGAACTGCCGGCGATGGAGCCTTCGGCCGCCGCCGCTCCGATGGCACCAGTGGTTGATGCTTCGGCAGCAGCGGATGCCGAAGCCAACGCCGTGCGCGACACTGCCAACAATGCGGCAGCGGTGGCAGCTGCGGCACAGGCTGCGGCTGATGAAGGCGAAGATCCGCAGACCCCGGCGCAGTAAGTACAGAAGCGGGCGGCGCGCTCACACGCCGCCCGCAATATTGGCCATGGCGAAGCTCCGCGACACATTCCGCACACTCGCTTTCGCTGCACTGGTCGGCCTTGTCAGCGCGTGTGGTACAAGCGAGGACGAGAAGCCCGGTGGTGTATCACGCGATGACGCCAGGGCGCTGGATGCTGCGGCAGAGATGCTCGATGCGCGCGCGCAGCCTGCCCTGCCGGAGGCCACGGTTCCCGCTCAGGATGCGCCCATGCCGTCCGCAAGCTGACCGCGCAGACGCGCCACGAGCCACAGCCTGATAGCGCCGGCGAGCCCTGGCGCCACTTCCACCCTGATCCTCTCGGCATCGATCCGCGCGACCAGTGCATTGATCGGCATGCCCTCGGCGGCAGCGGCTTCGCGCAACATTTCCCAGAACATCGGCTCAAGGCTGATCGAAGTCTTGTGTCCGGCAATCTCGACCGAGCGCTTTACCGGCGGGTGGTACGGGTTGGTCATGCATCAGGGATACGAATTATTGGGGGTGGCCGGCAACCGGCTTCGCTTCTAGCCCCTGCATGATGGCAACCGGCTACGAAGCACTGAGCGAGAAGGAAAGGGAGACCCTGCGCCTGTTGCTGGGCGGGCATGACGCGAAGTCGATCGCCCGGCACCTCGGTTTGTCGGTGCATACGATCCACGAACGCCTGCGCGAGGCGCGGCGCAAGATGGGCACGGCCAGCAGCCGCGAGGCTGCGCGCCTGCTGCACGAGATCGAAGGGCCTGCACACAAATCGTTTGTGGACAACGGAATCGGGGCAGCCACCGAGCGCGCCGGGACATATCCGATGGGCCAACCAGACCGGGCCGACAGCACATCGCGCCGCCTCGGCTGGATCATCGGAGGATCTGCCATGACCATCAGCCTTGCCTTGCTAGCCCTGACCGCGCTTTCCGGCACCGACCAGTCGCCAGCAGTCACGGTCACCACTTCGTCGCCCGCCGTCCTGTCAACTCCTGCCAGC
The DNA here is from genome assembly GCF_058793515.1 of Novosphingobium sp. GW835-FHT14H07. Taxonomy (NCBI): domain Bacteria; kingdom Pseudomonadati; phylum Pseudomonadota; class Alphaproteobacteria; order Sphingomonadales; family Sphingomonadaceae; genus Novosphingobium; species Novosphingobium sp. GW835-FHT14H07. Next base: position 49,843 of record NZ_JBXAFX010000004.1, on the reverse strand, counting down.
GAGCAGGCGGCGGTGCGCTCCGCCGAGGCGTTCCTTGCCTTGGTGGACCGCGATGACTGGGCCGCAAGCTGGCAGACAACGCACAAATCGTTCCAGTTGCTCAACACCGTGGACTGGTGGGCGAAGGCCTCCGAGGGCGTGAGGGGCCGTGTCGGCCAGCCGATCACACGCAGGCTCGAGAAGGTCGATTTCACGCCTGCACCGCCCAATGGCTATTGGACCGTGACCTTCAAGGCGCGTTACGCGAAGGCGGGGGACGTGACCGAAACGCTGCAAATGGCGTCGGAAGACGGCGGCTGGAAGGTGACTGCCATAACCGTCGAGTAAGCAGGCAAAGGCCCCGCCCTCTGCGTGAGGCGGGGCCTTTGCGCATCAGTACATGTGCTGGCCGCCGTTGAGCGACATGGTCGAGCCAGTGACGAAACCGCCCTCGTCCGCCGTGAGGAAGGCGACGCCACGAGCAATTTCCTCTGCGTGGCCGAGACGGCCCACCGGGATCTTGGCAACGATCTTTTCCAGCACCGGCGCCGGCACGGCGGCAACCATGTCGGTGTCGATGTAGCCCGGCGCGATTGCGTTGACGGTCACGCCGTACTTTGCGCCTTCCTGCGCCAGAGCCTTGGTGAAACCGTGGATGCCGGACTTCGCAGCGGCATAGTTGACCTGGCCGTACTGCCCGGCCTGGCCGTTGATCGAACCGATGTTGACGATGCGGCCCCAGCCGCGCTCGCGCATGCCGGGGAATGTGGCTTTGGCCATGTTGAAGCATCCGCCGAGGTTGATGCGCATCACCTCGTTCCAGTCATCGAAGCTCATCTTGTGGAGCACGCCATCGCGCGTGATGCCGGCATTGTTGACGACGATGTCGATCTCACCGACTTCGGCGGCGATCTGTGCGCAGCCGTTGATCGTGGCTTCATGATCGCCCACGTCAAAGCGGTAGGCGGGAATTCCGGTTTCCGCGGTGAAGGCGCGGGCCTTTTCCTCGTTTCCTGCATAGTTGGCGACAACCGTGCGCCCTTGCGCCTTTAGTGCCAGGCAGATCGCCTGACCGATTCCGCGCGTACCGCCGGTAACCACTGCAACTCGCGACATGCTTTACCCTCCGTTGTTCCCTCTCGCGGGTAGGGTAGGTTCATGACGGAGATGCGACAAGTTGCCGAATACGTAAATGCTGCAAAAGAACGAGGAAACACAGCACAGAATTGCTGCAGCAATGAAGCCAATATTGTCGGATGCTGACCGAGATCAGAAGCGGAACTGGGTTCCGACATAGACGGCCTGATTGTCCTGCTTGCCATCGGTCAGCGGACGCAGGCGATCACGCTCGGGCGAGTAACGTACGCCCGCGGTGACGTTCAGGTTCTTGGTCAGGCGATAGCTGCCGCCAAGGTCCAGTTGGTAATCGCCCTGGCCCTCAAGAGTGCGCGGCGCGCGGCCAGCCTGATCGCGGCCTTCGGCTTCGATCCGGGGCGCAAAGCGGCTGGGCGTCGACGCCGCGCCGGTAGCCTTGAACTTGGCCAGATCGGGCATTTCGATCCGCTGCAGGTCATGCAAAGGCGAAGGTGCGGCAGCTGGCGATGCGAAGCTGGCGTAGCCACGGGCCATGCCGAGGTTGAACGCCATCGGCGCGATGCGGACCGGCGAAGCCCCCGGCTGTGCCGTATCGGCCATTGCGGTGCGGACCGCGAAGTTCGACGAATTCAGCGCATCGACACGGACCGCAACGGTAACCGAACGAGTCGGCCGGGTATCGGTGCCGGTAGGCGTGAAGCGGAACAGCTTGCCGTTCTTGAGCGCGCGCACGGTGATCTGCGAAGCAAGGCGTTCGTCTACCGATGCCGGCGTGAACGAACCGATGCCACCACGCGCCGCAAGGCTGACGGGCGCCATGTCGAAACCGCTGGAGAAGGCGGAGGTGACCGTTGGCGAAAGGGCAAGACCCACCACGACCGCCAGCCCGAGCGTCACAGGCGCGCGCAGGCGGCGGCGCATCGCACCCTTACCTGCAGCCCTGTTGCCGTTGCCGACCATGATACGTCCGTTCTACCCCAACCCGGGCTGTAATCCGCCCCATTATGCTACCGAGAGCGGCTTGCCGTCATAACGACTCCGCGCACCACTCGGACTGTTCTACGCAATACCTCTAATGCGTGAAGGTTTCCAGTCCCACACCAGATAGAAGTAGCGGCGAAAGACTCTTCCTTGTGAGGTGTGGCGCAATATCCACAGGTGCCTGGCAAGCGACTGCGCTTTGCCGCTGTGCAGGACATGTGATGTTCAGTCACGGTTCACGCGGGGCTTGACCATTTGGCCACGCAATTTCGTGCCTCGTTCATCGTGCTTGCCGCATGGCGCGCGCCGGTGATAGAGGCTCTTCCGATCACGCGCGTTCACATGCGCGCAAACCTGCGGCAATGCCCGGAAACGGCTTGCCCGCAAGCAAGGACTGTTTCGTAGTGACCATGACCGTCAAGACCGCGCAGAGCACCCGCAAGCTGATTCTTCGTGGGCTGATGATCGGGACCATGGCCCTGGCTGTCACCGGCTGCGGCAAGAAGGAACGCCCGCGGGCGGATCTCGCCGCCAGCCAGGTGACCACGATCGGCGTCAACGCCTACCTGTGGCGCGCAACGCTCGATGCGCTTTCGTTCATGCCTTTGCTGCAGACTGACAGCAACGGCGGCGTGATCGTGACCGACTGGTATGCCAACCCCAAGAACCCGGGCGAGCGCGTCAAGGTGACTGTCTCGATCGTCGACCAGGACTTGCGCGCCGATGCGCTGCGCGTTGCCGCCAGCCGTCAGGTCTCGCAGAACGGCCAGTGGATTGATGCCCCTGTCCAGGCCGCCACCGTGCAGAAGCTTGAAGACATCATCCTGAGCAAGGCGCGCGATCTGCGCCGCGCCGCAATCACAGGATAAGGCTCCGGTCCAGAGCAAAGGGCCGGCCTGATCTGCCGAGAGGCGAATCTTGCGTGTCGCGCCAGCGCTCCCTAGAGGAGCGCGCATGACCGAGAACACTGCTCCCGCCAACTCTGCTCCCGAGCGCTTCGATCCCGCAATCGCCGACACCCGCTGGCAGCAGGTGTGGGACAGCCGCCAGTCGTTCCGCGCCGACGATTCCAGCACCAAGCCTCGCAGCTACGTGCTGGAGATGTTTCCCTATCCCTCGGGCCGCATCCACATCGGCCACGTGCGCAATTACACGATGGGCGACGTACTGGCGCGCTACAAGCGGATGCGCGGATTCGAGGTGCTGCACCCGATGGGGTGGGACGCCTTCGGCATGCCGGCGGAAAACGCGGCGATGGAAAAGGGCGTCCACCCCGGTGGCTGGACGCGCGACAACATCGCCAACATGAAGGCGCAGCTGAAGCGCCTCGGCTTCGCGCTCGACTGGAGCCGCGAGATCGCGACCTGCGAGCCGGAGTATTACGGCCACGAACAGTCGCTCTTCCTCGACCTCTACGCAGCCGGCCTGGTCTACCGGAAGGAATCGACGGTCAACTGGGACCCGGTCGACATGACCGTGCTGGCCAACGAGCAGGTGATCGACGGACGCGGCTGGCGTTCGGGCGCTCTGGTCGAGAAGCGCAAGCTCAACCAGTGGTTCCTCAAGATCACCGACTTTGCCGACGAATTGCTCGAAGGCCTCTCGACGCTCGACAAGTGGCCCGAGAAGGTCCGCGTGATGCAGGAGAACTGGATCGGCAAGAGCCAGGGCCTGCAGTTCCGCTTCGACCTTTCCAATGGCGAGAGCGTGGAGGTCTACACCACCCGCCCCGACACTATCTTCGGCGCAAGCTTCGTTGCCGTCGCTGCGGACCATCCGATCGCGCAGGGCGTCGCGGCGGTAAACTGCGAAGCGGCCAATTTCATCGCGCTGTGCAAGAAGGGCGGCACCACCGCCGCCGAACTGGAAACGGCCGAGAAGCTGGGCTTCGACACTGGCATCGGCGCGAAGCACCCGCTGACGGGCAAGTACCTGCCGGTCTACATCGCCAACTTCGTGCTGATGGAATACGGCACCGGTGCGATCATGGCTGTGCCAGGGCACGATCAGCGCGACTTTGATTTCGCCACCAAATACAGCCTGCCGATCCTGCGCGTGGTTGCCTCCGATCCGGCAGATGCCGACAAGCCTTTTGCCGGTGAAGCCGAGGCCGGAGACGGCGTTCTGGTCAACTCCGACTTCCTCAACGGCATGAACGTCGCCGAGGCCAAGGCTGCCGTCATCGGCCGCGCACAGAGCGAAGGATGGGGCGAAGGCAAGACGGTGTGGCGCCTGCGCGACTGGGGCGTCTCGCGCCAGCGCTATTGGGGAACGCCGATCCCGTTCGTGCACTGCGAGGTGTGTGGCGTTGTGCCGGTGCCCAAGAAGCAGCTGCCCGTGACCTTGCCCGAGGACGTCAGCTTCGACGTTCCCGGCAACCCGCTTGACCGGCATCCGACGTGGAAGCATGTCGATTGCCCGCAATGCGGCCATGCCGCCCGGCGCGAGACCGATACGCTCGACACTTTCGTCGATTCGTCGTGGTACTTCCTGCGCTTTGCCAGCCAGCCGGAAGATCGCCCGTTCGATCCCGACGAGATCAAGCGCTGGATGCCGGTGGAGCAGTACATCGGCGGGATCGAGCATGCGATCCTGCACTTGCTTTACGCGCGCTTCTGGACCCGTGCGCTTGCCCGCATCGGCAAGATCGAGGTGACGGAGCCGTTCGGCAGCCTGTTCACCCAAGGCATGGTCACGCACGAGACATACGAGCGCCGGAATCCCGAGAATGGTCAGCCGGTGTTCTACTCGCCCACCGAAGTTGAACGCAGCAGTGATGGCGCAACTCTGAAAGCTGACGGTGCGCCGGTCGAGGTCGGCCGGGTCATCAAGATGTCCAAGTCCAAGAAGAACGTCGTGGACCCGGACGAGATCGTCGCAAAGTACGGTGCGGACGCGATCCGCTGGTTCATGCTGTCGGATTCCCCGCCCGAGCGCGACCTGCCGTGGTCCGAAGCCGGGATCGAGGGTTGCGCACGCTTCGTTCAGCGCTTGTGGCGCCTGTTCGGCCAGTACGACGCTGCTGCGGCGGGCGAAGACAAGGCGCTTGACCGCAAGGCGCACCAGACCGTCTACGCGGTTGCTTCCGACATCGAAGCACTGGGCTTCAACAAGGCCGTGGCGAGGATCTACGAACTGACCGGCGCGATTGAAAAGGCTGCGCCTTCGGCCAGCCGCTCCGCCGCGATCAGGAAGGTCCTGCTGCTCGTCGCACCGATGATGCCGCATCTTGCCGAAGAAGCGCATGCGCGCTTCGGTACCGGCTTGATCGCCGACGAGGCCTGGCCCGAAGTCGATCCGGCATTGCTGGTCGATGATGAAGTCACCGTTGCCATCCAGGTCAAGGGCAAGCTTCGCGATACCCTGACTGTGGCCAAGGGGACGCCGAAGGAAGACCTCGAACGCCTTGCCCTCGCTTCCGAGAAAGTGCAGCGTGCACTTGAAGGGGCGGAAGTGAAGAAGGTGATCGTCGTGCCTGACCGTCTGGTGAATCTTGTCGCCTAAGCGCCTCGTCCGGATCCTCGCGCCGCTTGCGCTGCTCTCGGGCTGCGGCCTGCAGCCAATGTACGCAGGCGGCGGCAAAGGCGAGGTGGCCCGCGCGCTTGCCGACGTCACCATCTCGCCGATCGAGGGGCAGTCCGGCTGGCTCGTTCGCAATGCGCTGGTCGACCGATTGGGCGCTGGCGCGGCAGGGACTGGCGCGCGCTATCGTCTTGATGTCCGGCTGGACGATCGCGTGGAGGGGCTTGGCCAGCTTTCCAACGACGCCATCACGCGCGAACGCCGCACCCTGCGCGCCCGCTACCAGCTGGTTGACACGCAGAACGGTGAGGTCGTCCTTGATGCGACCGCGGGATCGGACGCCGGGTTCGATGTGGTCAACAGCGAATACGCGGTGATCGCGGCCGAACAGACGGCGCTTGAAAACCTGTCACAGGAAGTGGCCGATCAGATCGTCACACGCGTCTCGGTCCGCCTGCGCAAGCCCTCCTGAGACGGGCGTGAAGGTTACCCAGAAAAACTTTTCGGCAAGTGCGGCGCGCGCGGCAAAAGACTGCCGCATCTTCTATTTCTGCGGACCGGATGAATCCGGTGCCAGCGATGCCGCCGCAAAGATCGCAGGCATGTTGGGCGAGGCCGAGAAGGTCGATTTGAGCGGGGCCGAACTCAAGCGCGACCCGGTGCGCCTCGCCGACGAGGCGCGCTCGGTTTCGCTGTTCGGCGACAGGCGGATCATTCATGTCCGGGCGACCGGCGACGATGCGCACGACGCCGTCGAAACCCTGCTGCAAAGCCCCGTTGACGGCTGGCCTGTCCTGATCGTCGCCAGTTCGGCCACGGACAAGTCGCGCATTGCGAAATTGCTGGAAAGTCGCGCCGATGCGCTGGTCGGCATGTTCCATCCGCCAGACCTCAAATCGGTCGCCAGTGCGATCCGGAGTTCGGCCGATGCGATGGGTGTGCGCATGACGGACGAGCTGTCGGAGCGAGTCGCGCGCGCGACCGCGCTCGATACGCGCATGGCCCGAAGCGAGCTTGAAAAGATCGCTCTCTATCTCGATGCCAGCCCGCAGGCGCCGCGAACAGCGACGGCGGCCGACCTCGACGAAGTCTGCGCCGTCAGCGAGGACGACGGCATGATGCCATTGGTCAACGCCGTTCTTGGGGGTGAGGTGCGGCGCATTCCCGCCGAGCTATCCCGCATGCGCGAACAGGGCATGAACCCGGTCGGGCTGGTCCTCGCACTTGAACGCCGCGCCGGGCAGCTGGTCCAACTCGCTGGTCGGCTTGGGGAACGCGGAGACGTAAATGCTTTCATGCAACAGGAAAGCGATGCGCGTCGGGTGTTTTTCCGTGACCGCGCTGACCTCACCCAGCAGCTCAAGCGCTGGCGCGGGCCGCGCCTTGTCCGCCTGTGCGAAAGACTGGTTTTGCTGCACCGCACACTAATCGCCGATAACCGGAACGGGGAACTCGCCCTTGCGCAGGGGCTGGCAGAGATCGCTCGTGCTGCGTCACGATGAAGCGTGGCGGTTTTCCGTCCTGTAGTGTGGCCTGCGTCACATCGGGACACTTAGGTGCTTGCCATAGAGGCAGCTCTAGGTATTTCTGCGCAGTGCAATAAAGATAAGCATTGGTCGCTACAGGGATTCGATCAATCGCCCGCCTGACCAAGGCATCATCCTGTTGATGCCGGCAAGCGGACTGAAGGGGCAGCTAACGCGATGACAGTGCACATTTCGGCAGACGAGATGCGCGAGTCGCAGAGCCGGAAGCGGATAACGCTTCCGCTGGCGCCGTCCCTGGAGCAGCGCAGGCTGCAACTCTACGTTGCGCTCCTGCTGGCTGATGGCCTGGCAATCCTCGGTGGCTTCGGCGCTGCAAGCTGGCTCTATCTTGGCAACTTTGCCGATGCGGCATCGCTCCTGCACAGCCAGGTGATGTTGCCGATCTACTGGACGATCGCGCTGAGCCTGCAGGTCTACACGATCAAGTCGCTGCGCCGCCCGAACTTCGCCCGCCTGCGCTCTGCGTGGTCGCTTCTGGGCGCCGAAGCCGTTTTGCTGTTTGTCGGCTTTGCAACCAAGAGCACGGAAGATTTCTCCCGCGTCTCGGCCATCCTTGGCCTCGCCTTCAGTCTCGCGCTGCTGCTCTGGGTCCGCGCCCTGGTTCGCCCGCTGATCCAGGCACGCTGCGGCGAAGTTGCCATCAACACCCTGCTGATCGACGACGGTGGCGCAGCGCTGCGCATTCCGCACGCCTTCCATATCGATGCGCGGGAGCATCATCTCGCGCCGGATCTGGGCGATCCGCACATGATGGATCGGCTTGGCCTCTACATGCTCAACATGGATCGCGTGCTGGTGACCTGCCCGCCGGATCGGCGCACGTCATGGGCCCTCGTGTTCAAGAGCGCCAATGTGTCCGGCGAGATTGTCGATCCGGAGGTGCGCAAGCTGGGCGTCATCGGCGCTCGCCGTGAACGGGACTATGGCGCGCTGATCGTCGCCAGCGGGCCGCTTGGCTTGCGCGCCCGTGCCGTGAAGCGCGCTCTCGACATGACCTTGGCCGGCGGGGCGGTGCTGGCGCTTGCCCCGTTGCTGCTGCTCGTGGCGCTGCTGATCAAGCTGGAAGACCAGGGCCCGATCTTCTTCGTGCAGAAGCGGACCGGGCGCGGCAATCGCTTCTTCCCGATCTTCAAGTTCCGCTCGATGCGGGTCGAAAAGCTGGATGCATCAGGCAACCGCTCGGCCAGCAAGGACGATGACCGCATCACCCGCATCGGTCGCTTCATCCGGCGGACGAGCATCGACGAACTGCCGCAGCTCTTCAACGTGCTGCGTGGCGAGATGTCGATCGTCGGACCGAGGCCTCATGCCATCGGATCGCTCGCGGGCGACAAGCTGTTCTGGGAAGTGGATCACCGCTATTGGCTGCGCCATTCGCTCAAGCCCGGCCTCACCGGCCTGGCGCAGGTGCGCGGTTTCCGCGGGGCTACCGATACCGAGAATGATCTGGCCGACCGTCTCCAGGCTGACCTCGAGTATCTCGATGGCTGGACGATCTGGCGCGACATCAAGATCATCGTCAACACCGCGCGCGTGCTCGTTCACGACCGCGCGTTCTGACGTATCACCCCTGATCTCCATGCCCTTCGGCCGTGCTGACCGGACAGGCGAGCCCGGGCAATTCGCCCTCGAGCCGCGCCACACGCTTGGCAAAGCTGCGGTGCGTTGGTGCGCGGAGGAATCCCAGCCAGTCCCCTTTGCCGAGACGGCGGAACAGGCCAAGGCCGCGCGCCGCGTCATACCCTGCGCAATGCATCAACCGCAGGCCGAGCGAGTCCGCAGCGTCTTCCATCCGGCGCCGTTCCGAGATGCCCCCGCCCTTGCGATGCTGCAGGGTGATGTGTGCCAGTTCATGGCCCGCCGCCAGCGCGATCTCATCGTCACTGCGGGCCATGGCGATCAGCCCGCTCGAGATCGCGACATTGTGCGAATCGCTATGCGCATCGACCCCGCGGTCGGTGACGAGCACCAGCCGTGCTGCGCAATGAAGCGCCGGGTCCACCATGACGTTCTTCACGCTGCCAGCCCGGCGCACCGTCAGCGCGATGGGGGCACCCGGCTTGCTTGCGGCCACTTCCTCAAGCAGCGCTTCAGCCACCAGCGATCCCGCCTGCCGACGCTTGGCGATGGTATCGACAGCCACGTCTCCTATGGCCAGGAGCTCGTCGCCAGCGCGCAATCCCGCATGGTCTGCCGGACCATCCTTGACCACTCCGACCAGCACCGGGTTTTCCCGCAGGCCCACGGTTCGCTCCAGCAGGGGCCAGTCCCGCCGGTCATAGGCGCGGCGGTCGTCGATCGTGACGCCGATGTCGGGAGCGGTGCGCGGGCAGCTCGCGCGGGCAGCGGTGCGCAGGCGCCATTCGATGCTGCCGAGCCGGATCATGTCGTCCCGCACACGGACGGGCCACGGCGGACCTGCCTGCGCAAGGAGCAGCGCGGCCGGCATCGGCACGGCCAGCATCGCTGCCAAGGCCAGCGCCCCTGCCGGCAGGCGCCATTTCGAGTTTCTCATCATGCAGGCCACCATTCCAGACGTCCTGCACTCCGGTCAATTCGGGATGTCGGAATCCAGGCTACGCCCCTGCCCGAGCGCCGGGCCGGCGAATTTCATATTGCATTGCACCATTTTGGAGTTGACGCTAGGCTTCGCTTGCGTGGCTGGCACGGGGCAGGGTCCTGCTTCCGTCAACTGCGGGGTTCGGCGTCGATAGACCGCGGCTTGCCGGTCCCTTCACCTCACCGACATATTCCTGTTCCTTTCGGGAGATTACGTTGAAAATTGCGATTCTCGGACTCGGTTATGTCGGATGCACGGCAGCAGGCTGCATCGCCAGCCAGGGGCACCACGTCATCGGGATCGACGTGAATCCCGGCAAGGTCGAAACGCTCAATTCGGGCCGCTCGCCGGTCTACGAACCGGGACTGGACGATCTCATCGGCAAGGCGCGCGCCGAAGGTCGGCTCGAAGCCGTGACCGAGATCGGCGACAAGCTTGACGATTGCGATATCGCCATCGTCTGCGTCGGCACGCCGAGCGGCGTCGATGGCGCTCACAACATGAGCTTCATCGTGCAGGTCACCCGGGCCATCGCCTCGGCCATCAAGCCCGATCGCACCACGCCGCTGACAGTCGTCTATCGTTCGACCATGCGACCGGGCACCACCGAGCAGATGATCCTGCCGATCTTCCGCTCGCTGATCGGCGAGGCCTGCGACACGCTGATCGAACTGGTCTACAATCCCGAATTCCTGCGTGAAGCGACTGCGATCGAGGATTACTTCAATCCGCCCAAGATCGTGCTGGGAACGATCGACGGCGAGCCTTCGCACAAGATGGTCGCCCTGCATGAAGGCATCGAGGCACCGATCTTCCATGTCGGCATCCGCGAGGCCGAGATCACCAAGTTCGTCGACAACACCTGGCACGCGGTCAAGGTTGCCTTTGCCAACGAGGTCGGCCGGGTCTGTCAGAATCTCGGGATTTCGGCGCGTCAGGTCCATCAGATCTTCGTCTCGGACACCAAGCTGAACATCTCGGCCTATTACACCCGCCCTGGCGGTCCCTTCGGCGGCTCGTGCCTGCCCAAGGACGTGCGCGCACTGCAGCATATTGCGGCCGATACCGGTGCTCAGACCCACCTCGTCGATTCCCTGCTGCGCAGCAACGATGCGCACAAGCACCATCAGTTCCTGCAGGTCACGCAGGGGCTTGAGCCGGGATCGCGGGTGCTGCTGGTCGGCCTGTCGTTCAAGGCCGATACCGACGACCTGCGTGAAAGCCCGGCCGTGGACATGGCGCGCAAGCTGCTCGATGCCGGCTACGCCCTCGATGTCTACGATCCGCAGTTGAAGCCCGAAAGCCTGGTCGGCCAGAACCTGGGCTATGCCTATGCGATCCTGCCATCGATCGATGGCCTGCTGGTCGACAAGGCGACGGCGGAAACGCGCGATTATGGCGTCGTGGTTGCCACAAACCGGCTCATCAAGGATCTCGACCTTGGCGACCGTCGAATCGTGGACGTGAGCGCGATTGCATGAATGCGGTAGCTGCACCGTCCGATTTCGAGTTTCCGACCGAAATCCCGGGCTTGCCGCTCAAAGGCAAGAAGGTCCTCATCGTCGTGGAGAACCTGCCGCTGCCGTTCGATCGGCGCGTCTGGCAGGAGGCCCGCACGCTCAAGGCGGCAGGGGCGCTGGTGTCGATCATCTGCCCGACCGGCAAGGGCTTCGAAAAGCGGTTCGAAGTGATCGATGGCATCGAGATCCATCGCCATCCGCTGCCGCTGGAGGCCAGCGGCGCACTGGGTTTCCTGCTCGAATATGGTGCGGCGCTGTTCTGGGAAACGGTGCTCGCGTGGAAGATCTTCTTCAAGCGCGGGATAGACGTGATCCAGGGCTGCAACCCGCCAGACCTGATCTTCCTTGTCGCGTTGCCCTTCAAGCTGTTCGGCGTGAAGTACATCTTCGACCATCACGACATCAATCCGGAGCTTTACGAAGCCAAGTTCGACAAGCGCGGCTTCTTCTGGAAGCTTATGGTCCTGTTCGAGCGGCTGACCTTCAAGTCTGCCGACGTATCGATGGCCACCAACCACTCCTACCGCAAGATCGCGATAGAGCGGGGCGGCATGGATCCAGACAAGGTCTTCGTGGTTCGCTCCGGCCCCGATCTCAGCCGCCTGAAGCGCGTGCCGCCGGTGGAAAGCTGGAAGAACGGGCGCAAGTATCTGGTCGGTTACGTTGGCGTCATGGGCGATCAGGAAGGCATCGACCTGCTGATCGATGCGGTTGACCACATCGTGCGCGGCATGGGGCGCGAAGACGTCCAGTTCTGTCTCGTCGGTGGCGGGCCTAGCCTTGCCAAGCTCAAGGCGCTGGTCGCCGAAAAGGGTCTGTCGGACTTCATCACCTTCACCGGTCGCGCGCCTGACCAGGACCTGTTCGAAGTGCTTTCGACCATGGACGTCGGCGTGAATCCGGATCGCGTCAATGCGATGAACGACAAGTCGACCATGAACAAGATCATGGAATACATGAGCCTCGAAAAGGCCATGGTGCAGTTCGACGTGACCGAAGGGCGCTTTTCGGCGCAGGAAGCCTCACTTTATGCGCGCGCCAACGATCCGGTAGACATGGCCGAGAAGATCATCGAACTGATCGAGGATCCGGCGCGCCGCGCGCAGATGGGCGCATTCGGCCGTCGGCGCGTTGAGACCGAACTCAACTGGGGCCACCAGATCGAACCGCTGCTCAAGGCCTATTGCACGGCGCTCAGGATAGAGCGCTAAGCCTGGTCCGGCACGCACGCTGGCGAAAGCGGGCGTGCCGGACGGGTTACTGCAAGCGGCTTGCCGCCACCCGCGCCATTGCCCGCCGCCTCAGGTAGTCGGCCTCCACGTCCGAACCTTCGGCTTGTCCTGACAGAACACCCAGCGCCGCGCCCAAGCCATGCGCGGCGAGTTCTCCCAGCGCGGCGTCGGTGTCCTGTCCCAGTTCGGCCGCCAATGTCTTGAGCACGCGCGCCATCTCGGCGAACTCCACTTCGCTTTCCCACGCCGCCTTGCATTCCTCGCGGCGAACGAAGCTGTCGCGCATTTCGAAGCCCATGGCCATTCTCCTCTCGCGGCGGACCAACCCGCCATGCGGAAAAGCTGTCAGGCCTCGGCAAACTCTCGCTTAACCGACCGCAGCGCACCTTGCCGGAACCGCGCAATGGTTAAGCGGTAAGATTCCTGTCAGCCGAGTCTTACCGGAGAGGGATCGCCACGCTCCTCGATCAGCTTTGCCCGCGCATTCGCCCGGCAGCGCAGGTAGTCGGCCTCGACATCGCGCCCGGCCAGTTGGGCAAGGTGACTGAGCGCTCGGCCGAGCCCGCGTTCGGCAAGCACGCCCAGCATCGGTTCCACCGGCACGGCGAGTTCAGCGGCCAGCGCCTTCAACGCCCGCACCATTTCGGCGAATTCGAACTCCGTTAGCCTTGCGGATTCGTATTCTTCCTTGCGCAACAGGGCCTTGCCGAGGTCAAAGGTCATGGGCCAACTCCTCCATGCAGGATATGGCTCTTGAGATCAGTTGGACAAGCCGCCGCATCCTTGCATAGACGACGGCAACTCGGGGGATAGACGGTGACGGCAATTGCGCCCGCGATGGGCACGACGGAAGTGTTCCTGATCGCGCTGACGATCATCCTCGCCGTACCCTATCTGGTCTGGCGCCTGCTGCGAACCGACTACTGGGCGCCGCTCGTCGTCGTGCAGATCATCGGGGGCATCCTGCTTGGCCCTGGCGTGCTCGGCGCAGCCTTTCCCGAATACTACGCCTTCGTCTTCAATCCGCAGGTCATCGGCTCGCTGAACGGCATCGCCTGGTGGGCGGTGATGATGTTCGTCTTCGCGGCAGGGCTTGAGCTTGACCTGACCGATGCCTGGGCCAATCGCCGCGAAACCGCGATCACCGCTGCGGGCGCACTGATCACGCCGCTGCTGTTCGGCGCGGCTGCTGCCGCATGGCTCCTGCAGACGCCGGGCTGGATCGGCCCCAAGGGCAGCTATGCGCAAGTCGTCCTCGGCATCGGCATGGCCTGCGCCGTCACTGCCCTGCCGATCCTCGTCCTGCTGATGGAAAAGCTTGGGCTGTTCCGCGAACCCTTGGGCCAGCGCATCCTGCGCTATGCCAGCCTTGATGACGTGGCCATCTGGGGCGTCCTCGCGCTGATCCTGGTCGATTGGGAGCGCGTCGGGCGTCAGGGCATCTTCCTTGCGGCCTTCGCCGTTGCCTCGTGGGCCGTGCGGGCCCTGTTCCGCCGTCTGTCGGAAAACGATCGCTGGTACGTCTCGCTGATCTGGCTTGCCATGGTCGGCTTTGCGGCGGACTGGTCCGGCCTGCACTTCATGGTCGGCGCGTTTCTTGCCGGTGCCGTGCTCGATGCGCAGTGGTTCACGCGCGAGCGGCTCGATGGCTTCCGCCAGTTCCTGCTGCTTGCCGTCATGCCGGTGTTCTTCCTCTCGACGGGTCTGCGCACCAAGTGGGACGTCGGCGGCCTTGCCGTGTTTGGCGCCGCCTTCTTGTTCCTCGTCGCCTCGGTCGCGGGCAAGCTTGTCGGCGTGCGCATCGCCGGACGCCTGCTCGGCTGGGCCAGGGGCGAGGCCTCGATCATCGGCTGGCTGCTGCAGACCAAAGCGCTGATCATGATCATCTTCGTCAACGTCCTGCTCGACAAGGGCATCGTCACCAACGAGACCTTCACCGCCTTGCTGCTGATGGCGGTGATGAGCACGATGCTGACCGTCCCGCTGGTCACGCCCAAGCTGAAGGCGCTGACTTCGCCAACGGTCCATTAACGCCGTCGCGCTAAGCATCGGCGGCATGGAAGCCGTCGATCTCCTCATGGCGGGCGTTGCCGCACTCGTGCTCGGCCTGTGCTGGTGCCTCTACCGCGGCGTCACGCTGCTCACTGGCTCGCAGGTCGCCGTCGCCCATGTCTGGCGCGGCGGATACAGCGATCTCGAGCAGCTGGACGACTTCGTTCACATACAGCAGTCAATCGGCACCCTGCGCGGGTTCGACATCCGCGATGGCGAGGGCAAGCGCTGGATCGAGGACGAGGTCGTCTTCGAAACAGCCGAGGGCACCCGCGTCCATGCCATGGTCGGTCGGCAGGTGCAGCGCTCGTGGAAGCCGTCCAGCGTGTTCCGCATCTGGTATTGCCGTGATGATCCGCAGCGCGTCACCGCCTATGGCCCGGGATACTGGTTCACGATGGCCCTGCTAACCTTCGCTGCGCTCTATGCCACGTTCGCCTGGGGCATAGACTGGGCGCGCACTGGGCAGCCCCCGCAATGGCTGTTCGATCTTTCGGCCGCCGAAGTCTCGCACAAGTAAGAGTGGCGCAGGCGCGCAATCTCGCTTCTCCTGTCGCAAAATACCGGAGAGGCCCTGCATGTCCGTCATCGATCCCGTCACCCGCCTGATCGCCATCGAGGAAATCAAGCAGCTCAAGGCGCGCTATTTCCGCTGCATGGACACCAAGGACTACGCCGGCCTGCGCTCAGTCTTCGCCGATGACGCCGTGTTCGATGCCTCCTGCTCGCTCTCGATCGAACCGGCCGAGGACGCCGAGAACTGGACGCATTCGGGCGGCGACGCGATCGCCGCCTTCGTCGAGGCCGCCGTCGCCCCCTTGCGCACCGTCCACCACGGCCACTGCCACGAAATCGAACTGCTCTCCGAAAGCGAAGCGCGTGGCGTGATCGCCATGGAGGACCAGATCTGGGACGCCGACGGCAAGCTTTTCCTCCACGGCATGGGCCACTACCACGAAACCTACCGCAAGGAGGCAGGCGGCTGGAAGATCGTGACGAGCCGCATAAGCCGCCTGCATGTGATCGTCGGCGAGTAACCTGGGCGCATCCGGCGTGGAATGACTGCGCCCGATCTGCCATAGCGCTGGCGTGAACATCGCCGACACCGCATTCCCGGAATCCGAAATCCTCGACCGTCTCCACGCCGTATTCGGCTTTAACGCCTTTCGCGGCGTGCAAGCGGACGTGGTCGAGCGCGTGCTGGCGGGTCGCTCGACACTCGCCGTCATGCCTACCGGTGCGGGCAAGTCGCTGACCTATCAGCTGCCAGCCGTCATGCTGCCGGGCACCTGCGTGGTCGTCTCGCCGCTGATCGCGCTGATGCATGACCAGCTGCGCAGTGCCACCGCCAACGGAATCCGCGCCGCCACGTTGACCAGCGTCGACATGGACCGGGGCCAGACCATCGACCGGTTCCTGTCGGGCGATCTCGATCTGCTCTACGTTGCCCCCGAACGGGCCAGCCAGCCGCACTTCCTCGAGATGCTCACCCGTGGCCGCGTCGCCATGTTCGCCATCGATGAGGCGCACTGCGTCTCCGAGTGGGGCCACGACTTCCGCCCCGATTACCGCCTCCTGCGTCCGCTGATGGACGCCTTCCCGGACGTGCCGCGCCTGGCACTCACTGCCACTGCCGACCGCCACACCCGCGCCGACATCCTCTCCCAGCTCGGCATCCCGGAAGAGGGCCTGATCGTTGCCGGATTTGACCGGCCCAACATCCGCTACGCCATCACGGCGCGCGACAATCCCTTGCGCCAGCTGATGACGGTCATCGCCGAAAACCCCGGCCCCGGCATCGTCTATGCCCCCACCCGCGCGCAGGTGGAAAAGCTCAGCCAGCAGTTGCAGGCCAGCGGCCGCCCCGTCCTGCCCTATCACGCCGGGCTCGATCCGCAGGTCCGCGCCGACAATCAGGCGCGCTTCGTCGCCTCCGAAGACATGGTCATGGTCGCCACGGTCGCCTTCGGCATGGGTATCGACAAGCCCGACGTGCGCTTCGTTGCCCACGCCGCATGCCCGAAATCGATCGAAAGCTATTACCAGGAAACCGGCCGTGCCGGGCGCGATGGCGATCCTTCCGTGGCAGTCATGCTGTGGGGCGCGGAAGACTTCATGCGCGCCCGCCAGCGCCTCGCCGAAGTCGAAGAGCACCGCCGCGCCGGCGAACGCACGCGGATCGATGCGCTCGCGTCCTTGGTCGAAACCCCGCACTGTCGCCGCGCCCTGCTGCTCCGCCACTTCGGCGAGAACCCGCCGCCGTCATGCGGCAATTGCGACAACTGCCTGGAAGCCCCGCGCGTCACCGACGCCACCGAGGTTGCCCGCAAGCTGCTCTCCGCCGTCTACCGCACCGGGCAGTCGTTTGGCTTCGGCTACGTCGAGAAAGTCCTCACGGGTGTTGCCGACGATCGCGTGACCCAGCGCGGGCACGACCAGCTTTCCGTGTTCGGCATCGTAACCAGCGATGAAGCCCCGCTGCTGCGCCCGCTCGCCCGCGCCCTGCAGGCAAGAGGTGCCCTGGTGGCCACGGAACACGGCGGCCTCGCGCTTGGCGGCGATGCCCGCGCCATCCTGAAGGGCGAAGCGGACGTGCCCCTCGTTCTCGTGCCGAAGAAGGAAGGCCGCTCAGGTCGCCGCCGCAGCGGTGCAGGGGCGGCACTGAACCCTGTGGGCGATCCCCTGTTCGATGCCCTGCGCAATCTTCGCCGCGATCTCGCGCGCGAAAATGGCGTGCCCCCTTACGTCATCTTCCACGATTCCGTCCTGCGCGAGATGGCAGCCACGCGCCCGGGCAGCCTCACCGAACTCGGCCAGATCGGCGGTGTCGGCTCGCGCAAGCTTGATGCCTATGGCGATCGTTTCCTCGAAGTGATCCGGCAGTGGTAAGCTGAAAGCAAAACCCCCTCCCGGTCAGGGGAGGGGGCATGCTCAGTTGATCGTGCCCGAGGCAATCGGCTCGGCCGGATCGTGCAGGGGCTGCCCCCGCGTCTTCCACAGCGAATAGGCCACGCCGCCTGCAATCAGCGCGAAAGTGACGCCAAGGCTGAGCACCGGCGGGAACTTGTCGCCGCCCAGCAGGAAGTCGGCGACGAAGATCTTCGAGCCGATGAACACCAGCACGGCGGCCAGCGCGTATTTGAGGTAGGCGAAGCGGTCGATCATCGCAGCCAGCGCAAAATAGAGCGCGCGCAGGCCGAGGATCGCCATGATGTTCGAGGTATAGACGATGAAGGTATCGGTCGTGATCGCAAAGATCGCCGGGACCGAATCCACCGCGAACACAAGGTCGGCAAGGTTGATGACCACCAGTGCCAGGAACAGCGGCGTAGCGGCGTTGACCATCTTGCCGGTCTTCTCGTCCGGCACCTTCACGAAGAAGTGCTGGTCTTGCAGCTCCTTGGTCACGCGCATGTGGCGGCTGATCCAGCGCACCGCGGGATTGTTGCCGATGTCCGGGTCATGGTCGTTGGCGAAGAACATCTTGATGCCGGTGAACACCAGGAACGCGGCAAAGATGTACAGAACCCAGTAGGCCTGTTCGACCAGCGCGGCGCCGCCTGCGATCATCGCGCCGCGCAGGAATATCACGGCGACGATGCCCCACAGCAGGGCACGGTACTGGTACTTGGGCGGAATGGCGAAGAACGTGAAGATCAGGCTGATCACGAAGACATTGTCGATCGACAGTGCCTTCTCGATGAAGAAGCCGGTGTAATACTTCATCCCCAGGTCCGCGCCCTTCTCGGCCCAGACCCACGCGCCGAACAGCAGCGCAATGGTGATGTAGAACGCCGTCAGCTTCAGCGATTCACCGATGCCCATGGCCTTGTCCTCCTTGTGGAGGACGCCAAGGTCAAACGCGGTCAGCGCCACGACAAGGCCGAGGAAGGCCAGCCAGAACCACGCAGGCGTGCCCAGCCAGTCTGCGAAAAGGAACTCCATCAGTCAGACTCCTTGTGCCCCCGCACGTCCCGCAATTGCCTCGGCAATGCTCGGGCCGCGGGGGCGTTCCTCTGTGTCAGACTGTTGCCAAGGACGCCGGAAAACCAGCGGCTTCGGGACGGCGCAGGAACAGCGCCGCAAGCCGCGCCTTCACGGCGTTCTTGAGGCTGCGCAGCCGCAGCGCATCAAGCGGGTCGCGCGCGATGCGCAGCGCCTCGTCCAGCTTCTGGTGGCGCTCCATGAGGCGGAAGTAACGATCGGACATGTCAAAGCTCCCTAGTCGAGCAATTGCTACGATCGGGAATGCCGAAGCCTGCGAGGCCAAAGTCCGAAAGGGAGGGGGAAGAGACCCGGACCCGCATGGCATCGGCATTACCCGATGCGGTCCGACATCACGAAGCGAACTGCCAGTATGGCCAGAACGCCGCGCCAGAGGGGCCCGGTCCGCTCCGCTAATGTGGAGTGATTCGGTCCGGATTGCAAGGGGGGTGTTTAAACCGACCCACCCCCAACCCCTCCCGCCTGCGGGAGGGGGAAACAGAAGCGCCTCCTGCCTGCGGGAGAGGGGATGCACAGGTCATTTCTTCCCCCTCCCGCCTGCGGGAGGGGCCGGGGGTGGGCAAGCAACGCTACGCCCCTCAGGAATCCAAAACCATTTGCACCTGCAACCGAATCTGATATTAATGTGATATCAGATTTAAGGGGAATCTCCGATGTCCGAGTCGAAGACGCATTCCGCCAGCACCGAAACCGGGGCCTGGTCGATCAGCGGCTATCTCATGTTGATCCTCATGGTCGTGCTGGTGATCCTCACCGCTGCACGGGTCCTCGGGTTTGCCAGCGGCAATCCGTCGGAAGATGCCGTGCCGGGCTTCATTGCCACGATTGCCGCGCTGCCGGTCGCCATCGTGTTCATGGCCTCGGGCTTCTACATGATCCAGCCCAATCAGGCCGCCGCGATCAACCTGTTCGGTTCCTATCGTGGCACGGACCGCAACCACGGGCTGCGCTGGGTCTGGCCGTGGATGACCAAGACCAAGATCTCGGTACGCGCCAACAACGTCGTCTCGGAAAAGCTCAAGGTCAACGACCTGCGCGGCAATCCGATCGAGATTGCCGCAAACGTCGTCTGGCGCGTATCCGATACTGCGCAGGCCCTGTTCGACGTCGATGACTACAAGGCTTTCGTCTTCGTGCAGATCGAAAGCGCGGTGCGCTCGATCGGCTCGCGCTACCCGTATGACGATATCGAGCACCACGAAGTCACGCTGCGCGGCCATCACGATCAGATCAACGCCGAACTGCGCACCGAACTCAACGCGCGACTGGTGCTTGCAGGCATCACGGTTGACGAATGCGGTCTTACCCACCTTGCCTATGCACCTGAAATTGCAGGAGCCATGCTTCGTCGCCAGCAGGCCGAAGCGGTAATCTCGGCGCGCAAGAAGCTGGTCGAAGGCGCCGTGTCGATGGTGGAAATGGCGCTGACCCAGCTTTCGGAAAAGAACGTGGTCGAGCTGGACGACGAACGCCGCGCAGCGATGGTCTCGAACCTGATGGTCGTGCTCTGTGGCGAGCGCGATACCCAGCCGGTCGTCAACACCGGCACGCTCTACCAGTAAGGCGTTCGGAATGGCGCCGAGTCCAAAGAAGGCCTTTCCGTTGCGCATCGATCCGGCGCTCTTCGCCGCGATCGAGCGCACGGCCTCGGCCGACTTGCGCTCGGCCAATGCCCAGATCGAAGTGCTGCTGCGCGAGGCCCTGACCCGGCGCGGCGTGAAGCTCGCCGCGGCCGAGCCGGTCAAGCGCGGGCGGCCGCCGAAAATCGACACGGAGAACAGCGATGGTTGATGCCCGCTACACCACCCGGCCGCCTAAGTCCCAACCGCCCGCCACCGACGACGGCGCATGGTTCGCGCCCAAGCGCTTTGGCTATGGCGCGGGCTTGCCGCTGCGTTGGCAGGGCTGGGCCCTGATCGGTGGCTATATCGCTCTGCTGCCGCTGGTGAAGCTGCTGGATGACAGTGGCGACGGCCGATTGCGCACGCTGGGCTTCGCACTTTTCATCGTCGCCACGGCAATCGTGTTCTCGGTCTCCGCCAGGCGCACGCGCGGCGGTTGGAAGTGGCGCTGGGGCAGGAAGGATTGATCCTGTAACTTCGGGCAGGTCCCCGGTTCCTGCGGGAACGCAAGGGCCTGTCAATCATTCCGCGCTACCCCGGCATTCGAAATCGCCGGGGAACAGATATGCGCATGATGAACCCGTTCGCCTCCAGAGAGCGCCGCCACCGTGGCCAGCGCCTTGCCGTCTTCCTCCTCGGGATCGCGGTGATTGCAACGATTCCGGCCACCGCGCTGCTCGCGCAGGGCCAGCGCTCGCCATACACGGTGGTCGAGACCGGCCGCAGCTATGCCGCGCTCCAGCAGGCGGTGAACGCCATCGGCGAAGGCACCGGCACGATCCGCATCGAACCCGGCGTCTATCGCGATTGCGCGGTGCAGCAGGCGGGCGACATCGGCTTCGTCGCGCAAGTGCCGGGGCAGACGGTGTTCGACGGCGCGGCATGCGAGGGCAAGGCGGTCATCGTCGCGCGCGGACGCTCGACCACGGTCGAAGGCCTGATCTTCCAGAACATCCGCGTGCCCGATGCCAATGGCTCGGGCATCCGGCTGGAACGCGGCAACCTCACCGTGCGCCAGTCATGGTTCCGCGACAGCGAGCAGGGCATCCTCTCCGCCGACGACCCCGCCGGCGCAGTTCTCATTGAAAAATCAACCTTTTCGCGTCTTGGCCGGTGCGATCGCGGCCTCTCCTGCGCCCACTCTGTCTATTTCGGCGATTATGGCAGCGTCACCATCCGCCGCAGCCGCTTCGAAGCGGGGCGCGGCGGGCACTATGTGAAAAGCCGCGCCGGCCGCGTCGAAGTCACGCAGTCGAGCTTTGACGATACCGCCGGAAAAACAACCAATTACATGATCGACCTGCCCGCAGGCGCGACCGGGCGCATTGCCGACAATGTCTTCGTCCAAGGACTCGACAAGGAAAACTACAGCGCCTTCATCGCCATCGCCGCCGAGGGCAAGGCACACCCTGCGACCGGCCTCGCCATTGTTGGAAATGATGCGCGGTTCGCGCCGGGGGTGAGTCGTTCGTCTGCCTTCGTCGCGGACTGGTCGGGCGACAAGCTGGCGCTCGGGGCGAACACACTTGGGGCGGGCCTCAGCCGCTTCGAGTCCCGCTAGAGTCGCGCCGAGTTGGGGTGGAGTTGCCCCTCTGCCCTTAAGAGTCTAACTGGAGTTGGAATGCTGAGCGCACCCCTCCTGAAGCTGGGCGGACGGCTCTGGGCGCTCCTACTTGCCCTCACTGTCCTGACCCACGCGCTTGTCCCCTTCGAGGCACCCGTGACCGTGCGTCACGGCTCGGCCTTCAGTGCGGCAACGGTGGACATGGCGGTGGCACCGCGCAAAGCCGCGCAGATTCAACGCGCTGTCGTGCCGATGGCGCCACCGCCGCCGGTCGTCCTTGCGCCAAGGCTGGCCCCGGTGCCGCTCGTCCAGCACGAAGGCTTCTGGCCCCCGCAAACCGCGCCGCCTGCACCGCAGCCGCTCGCGCTGCTGCCAGCACCCAGGGCACCGCCACTTTCCTGACCTGAGCCCCGCGCCCCTCGGGCGCAGTTCAAACGCATGTCAGGAATCCCACAATGTCAAACACTTCCACGATTGCGAAAGCAGTCGACTCTCGCCGCGCCCACGTCGAGGCGCTCCTCGCCGCCTACCCCGACGTCACGCCGGACGAGCGGCAACTCATGGTCAACTGGTTCCGCTCCGAAGCCAGCGCGCTGGACGTCGCTCTCGTCGCCAGCAACCCCGCTGCCGAGCGTGGCTACCGGCTCTTTCGCTCTGAAAACGTGGACAAGTTCACCGTCAAGGACATGGGCCATGCCCTCCTGTTCGCGGTGATTATCGCGGCTGCGGTGCTGCTGATCGCGTGGCGCGCTTTCTAACGCAGCAGATGACCGGTCCGATCTCGCTTCGTATCGAGATAGCGCTGGTTGTGGGGGTTGGCGGGGAGCTGGTGTGCCAGACGCTCCGTCACCTCCACTCCAAGTGCCTGCAATGTCGCCACTTTCTGCGGATTGTTGGTCAGCAGGCGGATCGAACGCACGCCGAGCAAGTCGAGCATCCGCGCCGCCACCGGGAAGTCGCGCGCCTCGCTCGGCAGGCCGAGGCGTTCGTTGGCGTCGACCGTGTCGAAGCCCTGGTCCTGCAGCTCATAGGCGCGGAGCTTGTTGATCAGGCCAATGCCGCGGCCTTCCTGCCGCAGGTAGAGCAGCACGCCCCAGCCGCCCGCATTGGCTTCCTCGGCCATGCGGGCAAGGGCGGCATCAAGCTGCGGGCCGCAATCGCACTTGAGGCTGCCGAGAATGTCGCCGGTCAGGCATTCGCTGTGCAGCCGCACCACCGGCTCACGCTCGCTGGTTTGCGTACCGATCACCAGCGCCACATGCTCGCGCAAGTCATCCCGCGCGCGAAATGCCACGATTTCAGCATGCTCACAGGCGTGGACGGGCAGGCGGGCGCGGGCCTGAATGGTGAGGTTGAGCGGGTCCTTGAACGCCGCAAGATCGGCCGTCGATACCTCCGCCGCGATTTCGACGCCCGTCGAGATCAGGAAAGCGGGCAGGATCCCTGCCAGACGGGCCAGTTCCATGGCGGCAACGGCCGCATCATGCGCCTCGATCGGATCGGCCTTGAAGGGCCCGCGCAACGGGCTGCCAAGGTCCTGCGCCGGATCGGCCAGATTGCGTGCAGAGCCAAGGCTGAATGGTTCGGCGCCATGGATCATAACCGGCGCTTCCGGCACGGCGGCGTCGCGCTGGTTGGCGAGCTTCAGCGTCGCCGCGCGGGCGGCGGAAATGAGCAGGCGCGCGGCATAGATGCCGGGTTGGGCGAAAGCGGTTTCGGCAGGCAGCAGGTCGAGCGCGCCGTCCGCGCCGGTCACGCGGATCGCCCAGCCGTGGCGCAGCGCGTCGAGCGCTTTTGCTACATTCCGGCTTTCGCTCACAGATCCAGCTCGGTGATCAGCGGGATGTGATCCGAAGGCTGCTCCCACTTGCGCGTCTCTTCGACGAAGCGGTGCGAGCGCGTCTGCGCGGCAGCCTCGGGCGAGGCCCACATGTGGTCAAGCCGGCGGCCCTGGTCCTTGGCACGCCAGTACGAGCGGTAGGACCACCACGAATAGTTGCGTTCCGGCGCGGGGATGTGCTTGCGGCCAAGATCGACCCAGCCATGCGCATCGGCAAAGCGCTGCAGCGTCTCTACCTCGATTGGCGTGTGACTGACGACCTTGAGCAGCGCCTTGTGGTCGTAGACGTCGCATTCCAGCGGCGCGATGTTGAAATCGCCGGTGATCAGCGTCGGCCGCTCGATCTTCTCGGCCCAGCGGGTCATGCGCTCGAGGAAGTCGAGCTTCTGGCCGAATTTGGGGTTCACCTCGCGGTCTGCCACGTCGCCGCCTGCGGGGATATAGACGTTCTCGATGATCAGGCCGTTGCCCGGCCCCAGCAGCTCGACGCCGATATGCCGCGCCTCGCCATTGTCCTGCCAGTCATGCTTGCTGAAATCGCGGAAGGGGATGCGGCTGACCGTGGCGACGCCGTGATAGCCCTTCTGCCCATGGACCGCGCGGTGGGTGTAGCCGAGCTTCTCGAACACCTCGTGCGGGAACAGGCTTTCCGGCGTCTTGATCTCCTGGAGGCACAGTACGTCGGGCGATTCCTGCAGGAGAAAGCGTTCGACCTGATCGGCGCGCAAGCGCACCGAGTTGATGTTCCATGTGGCAACCGAGATCATGGCGCTGCTTTAGGGTTGCGGGGGGGCGATTGCTAGATGGGATGTGGGGAACTGGTCTTCTCTGCGCGGTCCTAAGCCGAAACCATGCCGTGTTTCGGCAGCAGCTTCAGAGGAATACACCTTGCCTATACGCGATTTTCGCATCGCCTTTTGGCTTCGTGGAGCGCTCGGTTATCTCAACATGGGGCATATGATCTGCCCGCGTCGCCAAGAGTCCGATAAGGGTTTCGCGTTCTAGACCCTTACAAGATCGAACTTCGACGTGAATCTGCCAACGGAAATCCGTCCCATAATGCCGCACACCAATTTCGCTGCCAAAGACCTGCTCGCAAGCGCTCTTTATGAACGCGAGGGTTTCAGCTGAAAGATCAGCAGGCGTTTTTGGTTTTTGGGCTTGGGAAGCGATAGGCATGGGATTCAAGCCGCTTCTTGTAACCGCCGCACGACCGGCTGCACATGCTGCCGCGCACGCCAAAGATCGTAGCTTGCCTGCATTGCCAGCCATGCCCGCGCCGTGCTGGCGCCTGCCTGCTCCAGCCGCAGGGCTAGATCGGGGCTGATCCCGGTCTTGCCGTTCAGCACGCGCGAGAGGGCGACGCGCGACATCGCGAGGCGGCTGGCGGCTTTCGTGACGGATAGATTCAGCGCTTCGATCACTTCATCGCGAAGCAGTTCTCCGGGATGGGGAGGGTTATGCATCATCGTCATGACCTCAATGGTAATCCTGATAATCGACGAGTTCGGCGTCTGCCCTGATTATGCCCAAGATGAGGCCCAATGCCGACAATTCATTGATGGGTGCACGGTCTGGGCTTCAGATGAAGCGCAATGCCCTCCTGTTCTGCCGGAATTATGTCCCCGATGTCGCAGCCGTTGACTTCGGCGGGCGCGGCAACGATTGAGCCAACCGCACCTGCTTGCGTCTTGGCAGAAACAGCTATGCCCGCGGTTCGACCCAGATATCTGTGCTGACCGACGCCAATGCTGGTGATCTGCGCCATTACAGGATCGCCCTTTCTACTATCTATCCCCAACGGGTTGCTCGGGAACAGCAAGACCAAGGGCGCTAACAGCGCAAGCGGAAGCAGATATTGTATGTGCCACCGATACCGCAGGTTGATGTATATCGACCGCAACAGGTTCATACGACAAATATGCAGCGACAGGCTGTGTCAGCAAGCGAATTACATCGCGGAATGCTTCATTGAGCCAAGAAACAAAACCCTCGGACCGGGGGCATTGGTCCGAGGGTTCCATTTGCGTTCGTCACGCTTGACGCTGCGGTCTCCAGGAGACCGGGCAACAGGGGGGAAACCCGCCTCGACCGCCTCGTCGAAAATCGTTCTAGGCCCGTTTCGCTTGCGCCCCGATGAACGGGGGCTGCAGGTTTGTCGCAGCTTGTCGCAGGGGGTGAACGGTTGATGGGTAAGGCGACGATCTGGGGCGACGGGTGGTGCCGGCTTCTGTCAGGATGCAAACGCGTCCCCGCGCAGGCGGGGACCTTGTTGGGGTTACGAAACGTCCGCGCAAGCCGATGAAGGCCCCCCGCCTTCGCGGGGGAGCAGGTTTTACAAGTGAGTCGGCTCAGCGCGTCACGGGGCGGCGCGGGTCGGTCCAGCGGAAGGTGCTGTCGTTCACCGCCACGCCGTACTGGTGGCCCGAAAGGCGCACCGTGGTGCGCTTGTTCTGCGAATCGAGCGCAACCCACGAATCGAGCTGCAGGCCACCCGGTGCATTGCCGTTACGGACAAAGATCATGGTGATCGTGCCGTATTCGGGGTGCTTGGGATCGCGCACTTGCAGGCTGATCACGCCCGGATCGCCGGTTGGCAGCTGCTTGGCGAAGCGCGCGACGTCCTTGTTGGGATCGAGCAGTGCGCCCAAGGGGCTGTTCTTGATCGGCCAGCGCTGAACCTGGCGGACCTCGTAGTCGATCATGGTGAGCGCCCTGCCGTCACCCACGATCAGCAGCGGCACGCCCTTCTGGTACTGGAAGCGGATCTTGCCGGGCTGCTTCATCGTCAGCACGCCCGAAACGCTCTGGCCCGAACGGTCGGTCTGCGTGAAGTTTGCGCGCAGCGTCGAAATGCCGCGCAGCGCAGAGACCGCGCGGTCGATGTCCGAGGCCTGTGCCTGCGCCACAGTCGGCGCGAGAAGCGTTGCGGGCGTGGCCGCAGCGAAGGCAAGCGAAAGGGCCGCCAAAGGACGGCCCATTTTGCGAGTCGAGAAGATTGTGTTGTTCATCGCCGTTCCTTGCAGTGTCGGCGTTGAACTCGCCGTGAACCGTCCCGGTTCCGAAAATGGCGGGACGGGCTTCACGGGTAAAGCGCAGATGCGCTGATTACTTGATCTTCGCTTCCTTGAACTCGACGTGCTTGCGCACGACCGGATCATACTTGCGGAAGGTCATCTTCTCGGTCGTGTTGCGGGGATTCTTCTTGGTCACGTAGAAGAAGCCGGTGTCAGCGGTCGAGACCAGACGGATCTTGACGGTGGTGGGCTTTGCCATGGCTCTATCCTGAACTTTCGCGCGCGAATCTGAAAACGAATGTGGCGGCGCGTTTCCACGCCGCCGTCACAGGGTGGGGCCGTTGGGGGAGAATCAGGGCAAAGTCAAGCGAGGAGAGACTGTCAGCGATATTTGCCGGATGGGAGCTACCGTGCTAATAGTTGCAGACGAAACCAGATTGAGAGACGATGAGCACTGCCAACCTTCCCACGGATTTTTCGCGACTGCCCGATCTGCCGAAAGGGGTCTACACCGCGCCGCTCAAACGTCCAGCGCGAGTCGGGGAGGATTGGCTGGAGCCCGCCCAGCGGCGCTATGCTTCCGAGGAGCACGCAATCTGGGACGAACTCTATGCCCGTCAGATGGAGGTGCTGCCGGGGCGGGCTTGCAGTGCGTTCCTGCGCGGACTGGAGCGGCTGGACCTCAGCCGGGGTGGCGTGCCGGACTTCGGCCGCCTGTCCGAGGAACTCGGCGCGCTGACCGGCTGGAGCGTGGTGCCGGTGCCGATGCTGATCCCGGATCACGTGTTCTTCTGGCACCTGGCTAACCGGCGCTTCCCGGCAGGCAACTTCATCCGCACGCGCGAGGCTTTCGATTATATCCAGGAGCCCGATGTCTTCCACGACGTGTTCGGCCACGTCCCGATGCTGACCGACCCGACATATGCCGATTACATGCAGGAGTACGGCCGCGCCGGATGGAAAGCGATGCGCCACAACCGGCTCAAGTCGCTCGGTGCGCTCTATTGGTATACGGTGGAATTCGGGCTGGTGATGGAGGACGGCATGCCGAAGGTCTACGGCGCCGGCATTCTTTCGGGACCGGCAGAAGCCGTATTCGCGCTTGAAGGGCAATCGCCCAACCGGATCATGCTCAATGTCGACCGCGTCATGCGCACCGATTACGTGATCGATGATCTGCAGCCGACCTACTTCGTGATCGAGAGCTTCGCGGACCTCTATCACCAGACCGTGGAGCGCGACTTCGACCGGCTCTATCGCGGCCTCGGCGCCGGGTTCACTTATGCCAACACCGCGGTGATCGACGTCGATGACGTCCTCCATAGAGGCACGCTCGAGTATCACTTGCGCGGCGGGCGCGGTTCGGGCGCGACGCCTGTCTAGGTCGCACGCCGTCTAGCAGACAGCAAAAAGCCCGGCGCCTTCCAGGGTGCGCCGGGCTTCCTTGGCCGTTAGGCGGAAAAGAGCGGGATCAACCCGGGGTCTTGTCCATCGTGTCGGCCTTGTCTTCCATGGCGTCGGCCTTGGCTTCGCCGGCATTGCGGACGGCATCAGCCTTGGCTTCCATGGCGTCTTCCGAAGCGCCGCCCATGGCGTCGGCCTTGTCTTCCATGGTGTCAGCGGCGGCTTCCGACGATTCACGCACGGCGCCAGCCTGATCTTCGGCGGCGTTTTCCTGCGCGCTGTCGCAAGCCGAAAGGCCAAGGCCCATCGCCACGACAGACGCCATCATCGCGCCCTTGAAAATTGCCTTCATGTCAGTCCCCTTCAGGTATGGAGAAGGCGGCCAAAGTGACCGCCTTCAGGTTGAAAGTTGGAATTTCGCGGATTAGCGAACCGAGCCGCGACGAACGAGGTTCACGATCGCCAGCAGGATCAGGGCGCCGAGGAACGAGACGATCAGCGTGCCGGCCGAAATGCCGTCGGTGATCGAACCGCCGCCGATCAGCGGAGCGAGAAGGAAGCCGCCCAGCAGCGCGCCGACAATGCCGACGACGATGTTCAGGAAGATGCCCTGCTGCGCGTCGGTGCGCATCACGATGCTGGCAAGCCAGCCAAGAATGCCGCCGACGACGAGAAGAATGATAAGGCCCATGGTAAGTACCCCTTTGAAGTTCAGTTGTCGGTTAAAATCCCGACGATGAACTTGGTTCCGCAAAAGCGGTGGGGCGTTTCGGGCCTTGTCGGTGTCAGCGCATCCCGAGCCAGACGAGTGCAATGGCGCCAGCCACGATGCGGTACCACGCAAAGGGCCTGAAGCCGGACTTGCTGACATATGCCACGAACATCCTGATAACCGCGAGCGCGACCACGAAGGATACGGCGAAACCGATGGCAATCTCGGTCCAGCCCACACCCATGGTGCCGGTCATCAGGGCATCGCGGTTGTCAAGCAGTTCGAGCGTGGTGGCGCCGAGCATTGTCGGGATGGCGAGGAAGAAGCTGAATTCGGCCGCAGTACGGCGTTCGATGCCCATGGCGAGCGCGCCCATGATCGTCGCGCCGGACCGGCTGACTCCGGGAACCATGGCCAGGCACTGCGCGGCGCCCACGCCGAGGGCCTGACGCAGCGGCAGTTCGCCAATGCCGGTCAGTTCGCCAGTCTTCGCGCTGCGTTCGATCAGCAGGATCGCCACCCCGCCCACGATGAGAGCCCAGCAGACGACGGAGGGGCTGCCCAGCAGCACGTCAATGTAGTCTTTCAGGGCAAGGCCGAGAATTGCAGAGGGAACGAACGCCGCCAGCAGATTGCGCAGGAACCGCAGCGACATGGGGTTCAGCTTGAGCAGGCCCATGCCCACGGCCCAGAACGTGCGCGAGTACTGCACCACCACCGCAAGGATCGCCCCCAGCTGGATGACGACGTTGAACATCGCCCACTGGTGCGCGTCATAGCCGAACAGCTCGGTGGCGAGGATGAGGTGCCCGGTCGAGGAGACCGGCAGGAACTCGGTGAGGCCCTCGACGATGCCGAGCAGGATGGCGGTGACGATCGTGTCCATGATGTCCCAAGCGTTTGCCGCAGTGCAGCATCAAGTCAAGGTGTTAGGCGGCAAGCCCTTCGAACTGCAGGCGGGCGAGCCGCGCATAGAGCCCGTCCGCCGCCGTCAGGCTGGCATGGGTGCCCTGTTCCACGATCTTGCCGGCATCCATGACCACGATGCGGTCCGCCGCGCGGATCGTGGCGAGACGGTGGGCGATGACCAGCGTCGTGCGGTCCTGCATCAGCCGGTCGAGCGCTTCCTGGACCAGCCGCTCGCTTTCGGCGTCGAGCGCGGAGGTCGCTTCATCAAGAAGCAGGATCGGCGAATTGCGCAGCACGGCGCGGGCGATGGCGATGCGCTGGCGCTGGCCACCAGAGAGGCGGGCGCCGTCCTCGCCCAGGAACGTGTCGAGGCCCTGCGGCAAATCGCGCAGGAACTGTTCGGCATTCGCCGCGCGGGCCGCTTCCCAGATGGCCTCGTCGCTGGCCTGCCAGTTGCCATAGCGCAGGTTGTCGCGCGCCGAAGCCGCGAACAGCGTAGCGTCCTGCGGGACGAGCGCGGTGCGCGCGCGGATTTCGGCAGGGTCGGCGCTGGTCAGCGGTACGCCATCGATGCGGATCATGCCGCCGTGCGGATCGTAGAAGCGCTGGGCGAGGAGGAACAGGGTCGACTTGCCAGCGCCTGACGGGCCGACGATGGCGACGGTTTCACCCGGCTCGACCGTCAACGAGAAGTCGTCGAGGGCGAGGACTTCGGGCCGCGACGGATAGCGGAAGGTCACGTTCTGGAACGCGATCTGTCCGCGCGGCGGTACGGGCAGGGCCGTTGGGCGGGCGGGGGCCGAGATCTCCGGTTCCTCGCGCAGCAGTTCATTGAGCCGTCCGGCAGCGCCAGCCCCGCGCAGCAGATCGCCATAGACTTCCGACAAGGCCCCTGCGGCACCGGCAACAAGGCCTGCCGTAATGACGATGGCAAAGATCGTGCCGCCGCTGATTGTCCCCTGCGCGACGCCGACGGCGCCTTCCCACACCAGCATGGTGATCCCGCCGAACACCAGCAGGATGACGATCGCGGTCATCACCGCGCGCAGGCTTATGCGGCGAAGCGCGGTCTGGAAGGTCGCCTCGACGCGCTCGCCGAAGCGCTCGAGCTCGCGCTTCTCCTGTCCAAAGGCCTGCACGATCTTCATTGCGCCGAGGACTTCGGCCACGATCACGCCGATGCCCGCCACGCGATCCTGGCTCGACCGGGAGACATTGCGGACGCGCCGCCCGAAGAACACGATCGGGCCGACGACCAGCGGGATGCCGACCATGAGGATCGCCGTCAGTTTCGGCGCCAGGTAGAACAGGTAACCGAGGCCGCCGATGGCCGTGATCGTGTTGCGCAACGCGACCGAAACCGTCGTGCCTACCACTTGTTCGATGATGGCGGTGTCCGAAGTCATCCGCGAGGAGATTTCCTTCGGGCTGTTGGTCTCGAAGAAGGACGGCGGCAGGCGCAAGAGATTCTGCTGCACGCGCAGGCGGATGTCGGCGACCACGCGCTCACCCAGCCAGGAAACAAAGTAGAAGCGGCAAGCCGTGCCGATCGCCAGAACCAGCACGATCAGCAGCAGATACTGGAACCAGCGTCCCAGGTCATCGACATTGGCGCCAGCGGCAAAGCCTTTGTCGATGATCAGGCGGAAGCCCGATGGAATGGCGAGTGTGGCTGCCGAGGTCGTCAGCAGCGCCAGTGCTGCAAATGCCAGTTGGCGGGGATACTTCAGCGCCTCGCGCCAGATCATGCGCAGCGGCCCGAGGGTCTTGGCCTTGGGGGCGGGCTCGGCAGCGGTCGGCGGGCTCTTGGTTTCCTCGTCCATGGCCGCGTGCCTAGCCGATGGCGGGGATTACCGAAAGGGGGCGGTTAGGGAACCCGCAACATGACCGGATATTTGTTGCGTTGCACAAACAATCGAATCGCGGCAATCTGTATACAAACGACTCCCGCTCTTTGGGCAGGCCATAATCAGAAGGTGTTCGCAGTGCTCTACAAGGCTTATGAAATCCAGCGCTCGCTGATGAACGCGGGCAGCGCCTGGGCCTCGATGATGGCCGATGCGCTGACCGATCCACGCAACCCGTGGGCGGGCGTCGGCCCCTCGCAGACCCTCGCCAACGCGCTCGATGTGTTCGCGCATGCAGCAGCGCCGCGCGGCAAGCCCGCGTTCGGCATCAAGGTCGTCCATGTCGACGGCACGGCCCATGCGGTCAAGGAAACAACGGTCGTTACGCGCCCGTTCGGTGACCTCAAGATGTTCACCCACGATGGCCTGCCCAAGAATGCGCCGCGCCTGCTGATCGTCGCACCGATGAGCGGGCACTACGCCACGCTGCTGCGCGGCACGGTCGAACGCATGCTCGAACGCTGCGTGGTCTACATCACCGACTGGGCCGATGCGAAGTATGTGCCGCTGGCCGAAGGCACGTTCGACCTCGACGATTACATCGATTACCTGACCGGCTTCCTCGAGCATATCGGTGAAGGCGCGCACATGATGGCGGTATGCCAGCCATCGGTCCCGGCCTTCGCCGCCACCGCGATCATGGGCGCCAGCAAGCACCCCTGCCGCCCGGTAACCCTGACGATGATGGGCGGGCCGATCGACACGCGCGAAAGCCCGACTGCGGTCAACGACCATGCGATCACCAAGCCCTATGTCTGGTTCAAGCACAACGTGATCACCACCGTGCCAACCAACTATCCGGGCGAGGGACGCCGCGTCTATCCGGGCTTCGTGCAGCTCGCCAGCTTCATGTCGATGAACCTCGGCAGTCACATGATGAGCCACTACAAGCTGTTCCAGCACATGAACGCCGGGGCCGACGAGAGCGCCGAAGCGACCAAGGCCTTCTACGACGAATATCGCGCGGTCTGCGATCTTCCCGCCGAGTTCTACCTGCAGACGGTGGATGTCGTGTTCCAGCGCCACGCGCTGCCCAAGGGCGAGTTCATTCACCGTGGCCAGGCCGTGGACCTTGGCGCGATCACCGACACCGCAATCCTGTGCATCGAGGGCGAGCGCGACGACATTTCGGGCATCGGCCAGACCAAGGCTGCTCTCAAGGTCACGCCGAACCTGCCCGAGGACATGAAGCAATATCTGCTCGCCCCCGAAGTCGGCCATTACGGCATCTTCAACGGCTCGCGCTGGCGCTCGTCGATCGCCCCGGTGGTCGAACAGTGGATCGCCCAGTTCGAGAAGAAGGCGAAAGGCCGCAAGCTCAGCGTCGTCGCCTGAATAACGGCAAGAAGCGTCAAATCCCGAAGCCGACCGTGCCAATCCGGCACAGGTCGGCTTTCCACTTCTCTGCAATATTGCGCAACTTTCCGGCAAGATCGCGGATGCCTTGAAATGGCAGAGGTGGCCTTGTGGACAAGGGAGCGCATTCTATCGGCGGACCGGGACGCGGAGCATCGCCCCGCGTCAGCATCGTGCTGCCGGTGCACAATGGCGCTGCCTTCCTCGATGAAGCGATACAATCGGTCCTCGACCAGACCTTTGCGGATTTCGAGCTGATCTGCGTCGACGACGGTTCCACCGACAGCACGCCCGCTATCCTCGCGCGCCATGCCGCAGCCGACGAGCGCATCCGCATCATCACCAATCGGCCCAACAAGGGCCTGCCGGGCGCTCTCAACACGGGTTTCGCTGCTGCACGCGGGCCATTGCATACCTGGACATCGGACGACAACATCGCGCGTCCCCACATGCTGGAACGCCTGGTCCAGACGCTTGATGCCAACCCCGATGCGGCCATTGCCCACGCCAACTACAGCGTGATCGACGGGCAGGGCCGCATCATTGGCTTCCAGAAGGTCGGGCCAGCTTCCGAGATACTGTTCGGCAACCGCATCGGCGCGGCGTTTCTCTATCGGGCCAAAGTGACCGAAGTGCTTGGGGGGTATGACACTGCGCTGTTCGGCGTCGAGGACTACGACTTCTGGCTGCGGGCAGCGCGCAGGTTCCGTTTTGTCACCCTGGATGAGGACCTCTATCTCTATCGACGTCATGAGGGGAGCCTGACTGACACGCGCGCGCTCAGGATCCACCGCCTCGTCGGCCAGATCATACGGCGCGAACTTGCCGCAGTGGACGATGCCGGACTGCGGGCGCGGGTGCTTCTTGAGCACGGCCTGGCAAGCCGCCTGGATGCTCGGCTGGGGATGCTGTGGCAGGCTTGCAAGGCGCGCCCCGGGCTTGGTCTGGCCAAGGCCCCGGCAATTGCGCGGCACCTGCTATTTCATCTGGTGCGCGCAATCTCCGCCAGCCTGGCCGGCCTCAGACAAAGAACTGCGTGATCCACTCGCACTGCAGCGCGGGCTTGGCCTCGCCCTCGATCTCGATGGTGATCTCCATGGTCTGCTGCCACTGACCGGGACGCTTCTCGTCCATCTCGAGCAGCTTGAAGACGCCGCGCACACGCTTGCCGACGCGCACCGGCGCAAGGAAGCGCGTGCGGTTGCCGCCGTAGTTGACGCCCATCTTGATATGTTCGGGCCGCGGGCAATCGCTTTCCATCGTCAGCAGCGGAATCAGCGACAGCGTCAGGAAGCCGTGCGCAATGGGGCCACCGAACGGGGTCAGCTTCGCCTTTTCCGGGTCAACGTGGATGAACTGGAAATCGCCGGTCGCCTCGGCAAACTTGTTCACTCGCTCCTGCGTGATCTCGATCCAGTTCGACGTGCCGACCACCTGGCCGATCCGAGCCTTGATTTCCTCGGGCGGAAGGAATGTCGTCATGGCGATGCGCTCTCCTGCTGATGTCTCTCGGCAGGCACAATGGCGACAAGCCGGACGCGGAGCAAGCGGGTTTAAGTGTGTGGTTAAGCCGTGGCGGGGCGCGGCGCAGGCTGCTGCGCTGCCTTGCGGAAAGGCTGCGGCTGTGCCGTCCGCACCCGTTTGATATAGGCCCACAGACCGCATTGCAGCCCGACCAGCATGTAGCAGAACGGCTGGAACGCGATGCCGACGAAAGTCGAGCCGACCAGGTAGATGACCTGCGCCTGCTGCAACGCTTCGGCAAGCGGCGCGACCCAGCGGAACTCTTCGGAGGTCTCCTTGCGATAGCGTCGTCGCAGCAATTCCATCTGCCATACGCCCAGAAGGTGCAGCGACAGCCATAGCGCCAGGCCGGGGTAGCCCTGCTCGCCCAGCATCTCGAAATAGCTCGAATGGTAGGCGCGCCCTTGCTCGACGATCGGCTGGTATTCGAGCGCGGCATTGTTGTCGCCGGCGTAGTCGGCCTTGACGGTATCGTACGTCAGCTTGTTCTGGCGATAGGCCTCGAACCCGCCGCCGAAGGGATGGCGCTTGGCGAACTCGATCGTCCACTTCCATACCGCCACGCGCGTCGAGGCGGATTGGTCGGACTGGTGGTTCCTGATCGTGCTCATCCGGTCCGTGAACTCCTTTGGCAGGAGCGGGACCGCGATCAGGGCACCGGCCGCCATGACCGAGACGATCAGCATGCGTCGCTTGGCCGTGCGCAGGATCATGGCCGCCAGAACGACGACGCAGACCAGGCCGGTGCGCGCGCCCGTGCCGATCGGCATCAGCGCGCAGGCAAAGCACAGCGCCCAGGCAAAGATCTTCACCCGCCAGTCGGGCGGAAAGATCGTGCCATAGCGCGACAGCCAAAGCGCCAGCGGGATTACCGCGATGGCGACGGCCGAGATGATCGAACCTTCGTAGAGCCCGGTATTGTCGTTCACCAGCAGGCGCAATTCGCCGTAGCCCCCGCCGCCTGCCGCAGTCTTGATCCCGCCGCCGATCACGATCACTCCGATCGACAGAGCCAGGATCAGCGTGATCGCCTCGATTCTCAGGCGGGTGCGCAGG
This sequence comes from Novosphingobium sp. GW835-FHT14H07, assembly GCF_058793515.1. Taxonomy (NCBI): domain Bacteria; kingdom Pseudomonadati; phylum Pseudomonadota; class Alphaproteobacteria; order Sphingomonadales; family Sphingomonadaceae; genus Novosphingobium; species Novosphingobium sp. GW835-FHT14H07. The sequence continues at coordinate 14,439 of NZ_JBXAFX010000004.1, read as the reverse complement.
GTGAGGGGCAGGAACAGCGCCCACAGCAGCGCCTTCCACACCCACGCCCACTTCTCCGCCGCTTCTACCGGGAAGTCGGCGGCCTGCGTCGTCAGCCCGCAGTAGACCAGCAGGGTCAGCAGCAGGAACTGGCGCAGCGAGATGCGGATGCCGTTCTTGTCCTCGGCCACGAACCACGAGACGAACGCGCAGAGGAACGCGATCAGAGATACCGGGATGTGGCTGAGGATGCCCCAACTGACCTTCTGCGGCGCGACGATGTCGATGTAGCTGTAGGCCAGCACGAAGATGAACGGCTTGCGAAAGCCCGCGCCGATGAAGCCGAGCACGCAGGACAGCAGGAACAGGTCAAGCATCGCCACCGCCCGGCGCCTGCTCGCGGCCTTTGCGGAATGGTGTCTTGCGGCTCGGCAGGGAAGGGTCGTCGTTGAGATCGTCACGATGCAGCAGGCGCCAGATGGCGATCGCCATCAGCACGTGCGGCAGGATTATCGTGAACTTGTCGATCATTGCAGGACTTGCGCTAGCCGATCGAGGTTGACGCGGCGTTAAGCCTTCCATGGCAGAGCGTTGACCATGACACGCGTGCTCCACGTTCTCGATCATTCGCTGCCGATGCACAGCGGCTACACCTTCCGCACCCGCGCCATCCTCAAGGCGCAGGCAGCGATGGGGCTGGAGGTGCGCGCCGTGACGGGGCAGCGCCACACGGCGCCTATGCCGAGCGATCCCGAAGTCGTCGATGGCCTGACCTTTTACCGCGCTGGCGGCACGGCGGGCGGCCTTCCGCTGGTGCGCGAATGGTCCGAAGTTGCAATGCTGGCCGAGCGCATCGTCGCCATCGCGCGCGAATGGCGGCCAGATGTGCTTCACGCCCATTCGCCGGCGCTGTGCGGCCTTGCGGCACTCCGGGCCGGGCGCAAGCTCGGCATCCCGGTCGTCTATGAGATCCGTGCGTTCTGGGAGGACGCCGCCGTCGGCAATGGAACGGGGCGCGAAGGCTCGGCCAAGTACTGGCTGACGCGGGTGCTGGAAAACGATGTCGTCAGTGGCGCGGACCGCGTCGTGACGATCTGCGAAGGCCTGAGGGCCGATCTGATCGCCCGCGGCTTTGCGCCGGAAAAGCTGTCGATCATGCCCAACGGCGTCGACCTCGACCTGTTCGGCGAACCGCTGCCGCGCGATGCCGGGCTGGCAAACGAACTGGAGCTGGGAGAGGGGCCAGTGATCGGCTTCCTTGGCAGCTTCTACCCTTACGAAGGCCTCGACGACCTGATTGCGGCAATGCCGGCCATCGTCGCTCGCGTGCCTAACGCGCGCCTGCTGATGGTTGGCGGGGGCCCTGCCGAAGCGGACTTGCGCGCGCAGGCGCAGGCCTCGGCGGTAGCAGACGCCATCCGCTTTGTGGGCCGCGTGCCGCATCACGAGGTGGATCGCTATTACTCCTTGGTCGACGTGGTCTGCTATCCGCGCAAGGCGATGCGGCTGACCGATCTCGTCACCCCCTTGAAGCCGCTTGAAGCCATGGCGCAAGGCAAGCTGGTCAGCGCCTCGGACGTCGGCGGGCATCGCGAACTGATCGAGCACGGCAGGACCGGCACCCTGTTCCCGCCCGACGATCCGGCCGGCCTTGCCACGGCCCTTGCCGATCTGCTCGGATCCCGCGACGGATGGCACACCCGGCGCGACGTTGCCAAGGCGTTCGTCCGTGAACGCCACGACTGGGCTGGCAACGTCAGACGTTATCTACCTGTTTACCAAGCCCTGTTACCGAATCACGAACTGCCATCAGTCGCGGCCTGAGCTGCGACGCCGGTGGCGGCAGGATGACCGAAACAGACAGGACGACGCCCACGTGACCGCGACAAAGCGCAAGCCAAAGCCCATCACCGCGCATCCGATGTTTCCGGTCGTGACATCCCTGTGGTTCGCAGCGTTCTTCGGCCTCGGCAGCTTTGCCGTGGCACCCTCCCTGCTCGAAGGTCCGGTCGTCGCGCTGGGGATTCCCGCAATCGTCCCTGCGGCCGCTCCACCACTCGCCTTTACCGCGCGCGTGCTGCTGGCGCTTGGCCTGCTGCTGCTGGGCGCAATCATCGGCTTTGTGGCAGGGCGCAAGCTCGCACCCAGAGAGGCCGCGCCGGTGCGCCGCCGTGACATGTCCGCTGCCCGCAGGCAGCGCAGTGACGAGACTGCTGATCGTTCCGACGAACCCCGCCGTGTCTTGAACCCTGCCGAGGACCTTGGTGAGCCGCTTGACGCGCCCGCCGAAGATCTGGTGGCGCCGTTGCGTCGGCGCGCATTGTCGCTGGCCGACGAAGGTCAGCCGCAGGTTCCGGCCGAGGATGCGCCGCTCCCCGGATATCTGCCGTGGGAGAATGCTTCCCCAGCCTATCCCCCGGTCGCCCGCGATGAAGATCCGCTCGCCCTGGAAGGTCTGCTCGAAGCCGCTGCAGGCGCGGCCGAGGGCTCGCTCGGGGCCGGGCCGTTTTCCGCCCCTGCCGATTCGGATGAAGAGCAGTTCGCAGCCTTTGCGCCTCCGGCCGCCTTCACGCAGGAAGTTGAAGCGCCGTCTGTTGCGGCTCGCGATGTCGAACACGATTCCGCTCGGCCGACAGAGCAGGTCCCTGCTGCCTCTGTTCTGGCACCCAAGCCCCTGCTTCAGGCCCCTGCCGCGCAGGTGACCCCGATCGAGCGCGCGCCGCTTGATGGTCTGGGCATGGTCCAGCTTGTCGAACGTCTTGCCGTCGCGATTGCCCGCCATGCACCCCCCGTGCGGGATGCCGCGCCGCTTGAGGCCTCCGCCTATGCGGCTCCAGTGGTGCCGGAAAACCCTGTTCCCGTCGAAACCGTGGCAGCCCCTCAGCCCGAACGGGTTGATGAAGTCCGCGACGATCTGCGAGTCGTCCGGCTGCGTCCGCTTGCCGTTGAACTGACGCCGCCGCTTGACGAAGATGACGAGCAGGAGGGAGTCGCGCAGCTCGCCCGCTTCCTGCGCGCACCGGCTGCGTCTGCACCGGAAACATCCGCACCCGCCACCGATGATCCGGCCGAGCCCGAGGTCGCGGAAGAGCGCTATCCTTCGCTGCTCGACATGGGGCCCGCCTCGCTCCGCCAGCACTCGCCCCGCATCGACGATGGCCTTGCCCTGGAGGACGAGCCCGCCCCCGCAGACGTTGAACCGACCGTGGTGTTTCCCGGGCAGGTTTCCGCGCTGCAGGGTGGATTGCGCCGGTTCGAACGGCCCTCGATCCTGCCGGTCCAGGGTTCGCCCTTGGCAGCACCTGGACAGGCAGCGCCCTCGACTCCGGCAGAAGTCCTGCCCGATGCGTCACCAGATGCGCCCGGCGGGCTGGCTGATCCCGAAGAGGCCGACCGGGCACTTCGCGCCGCTCTGGCAACGCTTCAGCGGATGACCGCGCAGGGCTAGTTTTCCACGTCCCTCGCGGCACTTTCGGGCAGGAAGACGCGGCGGAGCCGCACTTTCTGCCATGTCGCAACCGTATTTACGGCATTAACCGCGCACTTGATGCCCTTGCGCGGTTGCAAAATAACTTTCCTGCAGTCATGGGGGCACTTCGCGCAATTTTCGTCGCTTTTCCGCGAGGGTGATTCGCGCGCCGCTGCCTTTTTGGCCATTGCCTTATTGGATGTAGGACGATCATCGAGATGGGATTTCCGCCGCTTCAGGGCCTGTACGATCCGCGTAATGAGCATGACGCCTGTGGCGTGGGCTTTATTGCCCACATCAAAGGCCAGAAAAGCCATGCGATTGTGGACCAGGCGCTGGAAATTCTGCACAATCTTGACCATCGCGGTGCCGTCGGCGCCGATCCGCTGCTGGGCGATGGCGCTGGCATCCTGATCCAGATCCCCGACCAGTTGTTCCGCAAGTGGGCCGCTTCCGAAGGCAAGGACCTGCCGCAGCCGGGCGATTATGCCGTGGCCATGTGCTTCCTGCCCCAGGAAGAAGCTGCGCGCCTGTTCGTGACCGAATTCTTCGAGAAGTTCATCGCCAAGGAAGGCCAGGAACTGATCGGCTGGCGCGACGTGCCGACCACGCAGGACGGCCTCGGCAAGGCCGTCGTCGAATCGATGCCGGTGATCCGCCAGTGCTTCATCAAGCGCGGTGCCAACACGCCGGATCAGGACGCTTTCGAGCGCAAGCTGCTCGCCATCCGCAAGCAGACGCAGAACCCGCTCAGCGCCATGGCCGAGAAGCACAATCTTCCCGGCGTCACGCAGCTCTACATGCCGAGCTTCTCGACCCGCACGATTGTCTACAAGGGCCTGCTGCTGGCAACGCAGGTCGGCTCGTTCTATGACGATCTGCGCGATCCGGACTGCGTTTCGGCCTTGGGCCTCGTGCACCAGCGCTTCAGCACCAACACCTTCCCGAGCTGGAAGCTGGCACACCCGTTCCGCTTCATCGCCCATAACGGTGAGATCAACACCGTTCGCGGCAACGTGAACTGGATGAACGCGCGCCGCCGCACCATGGAATCCGAGCTGCTCGGCCCGGATCTCGACAAGATGTGGCCGCTGATCCCGCACGGCCAGTCTGACACCGCCAGCCTCGACAACGCGCTCGAACTGCTGCTCGCCGGTGGCTACAGCCTTGCCCACGCCGTGATGATGCTCGTGCCCGAGGCGTGGGCCGGCAACCCGCTGATGGATTCCAAGCGTCGCGCGTTCTACGAATACCACGCCGCGCTCATGGAACCGTGGGATGGTCCCGCAGCCGTCGCGTTCACCGACGGACGCCAGATCGGCGCCACGCTCGATCGCAACGGCCTGCGCCCCGCACGCTTCTCGATCACCCGTGATGACCTGATCTGCATGGCTTCGGAAAGCGGTGTGCTGCCCTTCCGCGAGGAGGACATCGTCCGCAAGTGGCGCCTCCAGCCCGGCCGCATGCTCCTGATCGACATGGAGCAGGGCAAGATCATCGAGGACGAGGAAATCAAGGCCGAGCTGGCCAATGCCGAGCCTTACGAAGAATGGCTCGACCAGGCGCAGTACAAGCTCAAGGAGCTCGACGTGATCGAGCCCGAGCTGGCGGCGCTGCCGGTGGAAACCACCTCGCTGCTCGATCGCCAGCAGGCTTTCGGCTACACGCAGGAAGACGTCACCAAGTTCCTCGAACCGATGGGCATTGCTGGTGATGATCCGATCGGATCGATGGGCACCGACACGCCGATCGCAGTGCTTTCGAACCGCTCGCGCCTGCTGTTTGATTACTTCAAGCAGAACTTCGCGCAGGTGACCAACCCGCCGATCGACCCGATCCGCGAGGAACTGGTCATGTCGCTGGTCAGCATGATCGGGCCGCGCCCGAACCTGCTTGGCCGCGATGCCGGCACCCACAAGCGCCTCGAAGTCGACCAGCCGATCCTGACGAACGAGGACGTCGCCAAGATCCGCTCGGTCGAAGCCGCGCTCGACGGTGCCTTCCGCACCGGTACCATCGACACGACATGGGATGCCGCCAGCGGGGCCGATGGCCTCGAAATGGCGATCAAGGAAATGTGCTGGGCGGCCACCGAAGCCGTTCTCGCCGACAAGAACATCCTGATCCTGTCTGACCGCGCCCAGTGTGAATCGCGCATTCCGATGCCGGCCGCGCTGGCAACGGCTGCAGTGCACCAGCACCTCGTCCGTCAGGGGCTCCGCATGCAGACCGGTCTCGTCGTCGAAACGGGCGAAGCGCGCGAAGTTCACCACTTCTGCGTGCTTGCGGGCTACGGCGCCGAAGCGATCAACCCCTATCTGGCGTTCGAAACGCTGGAGCAGATCCGCGTTGCCAAGGAGCTTCCGCTCGAGGCCAAGGACGTCAAGAAGAACTATATCAAGGCTATCGGCAAGGGCATCCTCAAGGTCATGTCCAAGATGGGCATCTCGACCTACCAGTCCTACTGCGGTGCCCAGATCTTCGACGCCGTCGGCCTGTCGACCGATTTCGTGAATGCCTATTTCACCGGCACCGCCACGACGATCGAAGGCGTTGGCCTCAAGGAAATCGCGGAAGAGACCGTGCGCCGTCACGCCACGGCCTATGGCGACAATCCGATCTACAAGAAGATGCTCGATGTGGGTGGCATGTACCAGCTGCGCCTGCGCGGCGAAGAGCATGCCTGGACGGCATCGAACATCGCCAACCTGCAGCACGCGGTTCGTGGCAACACGCCTGAAAAGTATCGTGAGTTCGCAGAGTCGATCAACGACCAGTCTGAACGGATGCTCACCATCCGCGGGTTGATGGAGTTGAAGAAGGCTGATCAGCCGGTCCCGCTTGAAGAAGTTGAACCAGCTGCCGAAATCGTCAAGCGCTTCGCCACCGGCGCGATGAGCTACGGCTCGATCTCGTGGGAGGCGCACACCACGCTCGCCGTGGCGATGAACCGCATCGGCGGCAAGTCGAACACCGGCGAAGGTGGTGAGGACCCCGCGCGCTTCAAGCCGCTCGCCAATGGCGATTCGATGCGCTCGGCGATCAAGCAGGTCGCATCGGGCCGCTTCGGTGTCACCGCGGAATACCTCGTCAATGCCGACGACGTGCAGATCAAGATGGCGCAGGGCGCAAAGCCCGGTGAAGGCGGCCAGCTGCCGGGTGACAAGGTCGACAAGACCATCGGAAAGACCCGTCACTCGACCCCGGGCGTCGGCCTGATCTCGCCGCCGCCGCACCACGACATCTACTCGATCGAAGATCTCGCGCAGCTCATTCACGATCTCAAGAACGTGAACACCGGCGCGCGCATCTCGGTCAAGCTGGTGTCCGAAGTGGGCGTCGGCACCGTGGCAGCGGGCGTGTCCAAGGCACGCGCCGACCACGTGACGATCTCGGGCTACGAAGGCGGCACCGGTGCTTCGCCGCTGACCTCCCTGACGCACGCCGGCAGCCCATGGGAAATCGGCCTTGCCGAAACCCAGCAGACCCTGCTGCTCAACAATCTGCGCAGCCGCATCTGCGTGCAGGCTGATGGTGGCCTGCGCACGGGCCGTGACGTCGCGGTTGCCGCGCTGCTCGGCGCTGACGAGTTCGGCTTTGCCACCGCGCCGCTGATCGCGGCGGGCTGCATCATGATGCGCAAGTGCCATCTCAACACTTGCCCGGTCGGCGTCGCCACCCAGGACCCGGTCCTGCGTGCGCGGTTCACCGGCCAGCCTGAACACGTGATCAACTACTTCTTCTTCGTCGCCGAAGAGCTGCGCGCGATCATGGCCGAAATGGGCTTCCGCACGGTTGCCGAGATGGTCGGCCGCGTGGACCGCCTCGACGTGAAGAAGGCCGTGTCGCACTGGAAGGCACAGGGCGTCGATCTGTCGAAGCTGCTGCACAAGGTGGAGCCGGTCGAAGGCACGACTCTGAACTGGAGCGAGACGCAGGATCACGGTCTCGAAGCCGCGCTCGACAAGGACCTGATCGCTGCCAGCGCTCCGGCCTTGGACAAGGGTGAACCGGTCCGCCTCGAACGCAAGGTCATCAACGTCAACCGCACGGTCGGCGCGATGCTCTCGGGCGAAGTGGCCAAGAAGTACGGGCACAAGGGCCTGCCGGACAACACCATCCACATCTCGTTCAAGGGTGTGGCAGGGCAGTCGTTCGGCGCGTTCCTCGCGCATGGCGTGACGCTCGATCTCGTCGGCGATGCCAACGACTATGTCGGCAAGGGCCTGTCGGGCGGCCGCGTGATCGTCCGCCAGCCGAGCCATGTCGATCGTGACCCGACCGAGAACATCATCGTCGGCAACACCGTGCTCTATGGTGCGATCGCCGGTGAGGCCTACTTCAACGGCGTCGGCGGTGAGCGCTTCGCGGTGCGCAACTCGGGCGCCCTCGCGGTAGTCGAAGGCACTGGCGATCACGGCTGCGAATACATGACCGGCGGCGTCGTCGTCGTCCTCGGCAAGACCGGACGCAACTTTGCGGCAGGCATGTCGGGCGGCGTCGCTTACGTCTACGACGTCGACGGCAACTTCGCACAGCTCGTCAACGGCGCGATGGTCGATGTCCTGCCGATCTCGGCAGAGCGCGACGAAGACGATGGTGCAGGCCGTCCGCAGCAGCGCGGGATCGATGTCTACGACTACGGCATGGGCGACATGCTGCGTCACGATGCCGAACGCCTGCGGGTGCTGGTGGAACGCCACCATCTCTACACCGGCAGCAAGCGCGCTCGCGAGATCCTCGACAACTGGGGTGAATCGCTCGCGAAGTTCGTCAAGGTCATGCCGCGCGACTATGCGCGGGCGCTCCGTCAGATGGAGGCCGAGCGCCTCGAAGCCGCCTCGGTCGCGGCTGAGTAAGGGTTAGATTACAATGGGTAAGGCAACCGGCTTTCTCGAGATCGATCGTCAGGACCGCAAGTACGATGCGCCTGCCGAACGCCTGAAGCACTATCGCGAGTTCGTGATCCCGCACGATGATGCCGGCCTCAAGGGCCAGGCATCGCGCTGCATGAACTGCGGCATACCGTACTGCCACAACGGCTGTCCGGTGAACAACCAGATCCCCGACTGGAACCACCTGGTCTACGAGAACGACTGGCGCGAAGCGCTGACCAATCTCCACTCGACCAACAACTTCCCCGAGTTCACCGGCCGCATCTGCCCCGCCCCGTGCGAGGCGGCGTGCACGCTGAACATCGTGGACCAGCCGGTGACCATCAAGTCGATCGAATGCGCCATCGTCGATCGCGGATGGAAGGAAGGCTGGATCGAGCCGCAGGTGCCTGCCAAGAAGACCGGCAAGTCTGTCGCTGTCGTCGGTTCCGGCCCGGCAGGCATGGCCGCGGCCCAGCAGCTGGCCCGCGCCGGCCACTCGGTGACGGTGTTCGAAAAGAACGACCGTGTTGGCGGGTTGCTGCGCTACGGCATCCCTGACTTCAAGATGGAAAAGACCCACATCAACCGCCGCGCGATGCAGATGGAGGCCGAAGGCGTCCAGTTCCGCACCAGCGTGGAAGTGGGCGTGACCGTATCCTTCGCAAGCCTGCAGGAAAACTTCGATGCCGTGGTGCTCGCAGGCGGCGCGGAAGACCCCCGCGGCCTCAACATCCCCGGCGCCGAACTTCCCAGCGTGCGCATGGCGATGGAATTCCTGACCCAGCAGAACAAGCGCAATGCCGGGGATGACGAACTGCGCGCTGCCCCGCGCGGCTCACTCACCGCCACCGGCAAGCACGTCGTCGTGATCGGCGGCGGTGACACCGGTTCGGACTGCGTCGGAACCTCGAACCGCCAGGGTGCCGCTTCGGTCACCCAGCTCGAAATCATGCCCAAGCCGCCCGAGAAGGAAGACAAGGCGCTCAGCTGGCCGAACTGGCCGCTCAAGCTGCGCACTTCGTCGAGCCACGAGGAAGGCTGCGAGCGCGAGTTCGCCGTGCTGACCAAGCGCGTCGTCGGTGAGAACGACGTCTCGGGACTCGAATGCGTCCGCGTCGAATGGGTCAATGGCCAGATGCAGGAAGTGCCGGGCAGCGAGTTCGTGCTCAAGGCCGACCTGATCCTGCTCGCCATGGGCTTCGTCGGCCCGCGCAAGCAGGGCCTGCTCGAACAGGCCGGCGTCGAACTCGACCCGCGTGGCAACGTCAAGGGCAACGTGGTCGACTACAAGACCAGCGTCGACAACGTCTTTGCCTGCGGTGACATGCGCCGCGGTCAGAGCCTCGTCGTCTGGGCGATCCGCGAAGGCCGCCAGTGCGCCCGCGCCGTCGATCAGGCGCTGATGGGCGTTAGCGAACTGCCACGCTGATTTTAGGCGTTAGCCGATCAAGAAAGGGGCGTCCGCAGCGGCGCCCCTTTTTTCGTTGGCATCCTTCGACAGGCTCAGGACGAGCGGACGTCGAAGGTGTGGCGCGATGGTCTCAAATAAGCCCGCTCATGCTGAGCTTGTCGAAGCATCCGACGTAAGCTTCAACCGTCGCCATCGGGCGCTACCGCAGGCATGGCCTTGGTCCGGCACACCAGCAGCTTGTCGATCTTGCGGCCATCCATGTCGACCACCTCGAACCGCCATCCCTGGTCGTGGAAGTGCTCGCCCTCGTTGGGCAGCTTCTTGAGCACTGACAGGCAGTAGCCGGCTGTGGTTGCAAACTCGCGGTCATCAGGCAGGTCAAGCCCGAGCCGGTCGGCCAGGGCATCGGCGGGCAGGGCGCCCGAGATCAGCAGCGATCCGTCCTCGCGCTCGACCACCATGGGCTCGTCGCCGGCATCGGCGTGGCCGACGAAGTTCCCGGCAATCGCTGCCAGCAGGTCTGCCGGCGTGACGATGCCTTCGAGGTGGCCATACTCGTCATGGACCAGTGCGATCGCCACTTCAGCTTGCTGGATCATGCCGAGTGCATCCATCGTGTCGAGCTGGTCAGGCACGATCGCCGGCTTCTTCATCAGCCGCCCGAGTTGCACCTTGCGCCCGCGCAGCAGCGTCGAGAACACGTCGCGCACCTTCACCACCCCGACGATGCGATCGACAGATCCGTCCGCAACCAGCAGCAGCGAGTGGGGACTATCGTCGATCGCTTCGCGCAGTTCGGCTTCGCTCGCCTTGCGTTCGATCCAGTGAAGCTCGGTACGCGGCGTCATCACTTCTCGCACCGGCCGTTCGGCAAGGCGCATGATCCCGGTCATGATGGCCCGCTCGTCCTCCTCGATCACGCCCGAGCGCGTGGCCTCGGCGAAGATCATGTGGAGTTCCTCGGCGGTCACTTCCTGCTCGCTGCCCTGCTTCAGGCCAAGCAGGCGGATGATCGCGCTGGAGGAATTGTCCAGCAGCCAGACGAACGGCGCGGTGATCTTCGACATCAGCGCCATGGACGGCGCCGCCAGTTTGGCAATCGGTTCCGCCGCGCGCAACGCCAGTTGCTTTGGCACCAGTTCGCCGACAACGAGGCTGAGGTACGTGGTGATGGCGATGACGATGACGAAGCCAGCGTCGTCGGCATACTGCGCCGGGAATCCCCAGGCCTGAAGCCGCTCGGCTGTCGGTCCGCCAAGGCTCGACCCCGAATAAGCACCTGCGATGATGCCCACCAGCGTGATGCCGATCTGCACTGTCGATAAAAATTTGCCGGGGTCAGCCGCCAGCGCCAAAGCAACTTTCGCGCCCTTGCTGCCCTCTTCGGCGGCGACTTTCAGGCGGGCAGGTCGTGCAGAGACAATCGCCAGTTCCGACATGGAAAACAGGCCATTGAGCACAACGAGGCCCAGGATCACGAGGACGTCAGACCAGGGAAAAGGTGTCACGCAAAGGCCCCTAACAGATTTAGGGGGAAAGGCGAATAGCGCGAGGATTGTTCCTGATGATTGCGAAACTCAAGTTCCCGTTCGGGAACCGTTCAGTCGAAGTGGGCGTATTTCTCCCTGTCAAAGCGGCATTGCGGCGCTAAGCTCGTGTCCGGATGCTGGTAAAAGGGGACAGGAAATGAAAATCCGTCGTGTTCTTATGTCGAGCCTGTGCGCGGTTTCGCTGGTCAGTCTGTCGGCCTGCGTCACCGATCCCAACACCGGCGAAAAGAAGGTTTCGCGTACGGCCATCGGCGGCATCGGCGGCGCGCTTGGTGGCGCCCTGCTCGGTGGGCTGATCGGCGGCAAGACCGGACGCATCGTCGGCGCCGGCATCGGTGGCGTGGCCGGTGGCGTTATCGGTTACCAGAAGGACAAGCAGATCAAGGAGCTGCGCGAACAGACCGCAGGCACCGGCGTTGACGTGACCGAGACCGATGGCGGCAACGCCATTCTCGTCAATCTGCCCAATGGCGTGACATTCGACGTCGACAGCTCGACCGTGAAGCCCGGCTTTGCCACAACGCTCGATCGCGTCGCCCAGTCGCTGGTCCAGTATCCGAACTCGTTGATCGACGTGTATGGTCACACCGATTCGACTGGTTCGGACGCCTACAATCAGGCCCTTTCGGAACGCCGTGCCCGCGCCGTTGCCGATTACCTGATCTCGCGGGGCGTGGGTTACGCCCGCATTCGCAGCCAGGGCTTCGGCGAATCGCAGCCGATCGCCTCGAATGATTCCGAGCAGGGCCGTCAGGCCAACCGCCGCGTCGAGATCAAGATCGTCCCCATCAGTCAGGACGATGTGAACGCGGCACGCTCGGGCCAGTAAGCACTGAAGCACATGTCAGCGGCGTCGCCCACCCGGGCGGCGCCGTTTGCCATGCGGAACATACGATTGGGCGTTGACCGGCGCGGGCCGAGACTGGCATCGGCTCTGACAAAGGAGACCAGTTCGATGCCCATTCAGCGCCGCAAGATCAACGGACGCGAGACCAACCCGATCGGTCTCGGCTGCATGTCGCTAAGCTGGGCCTACGCTGGCCGCCCAAGCGAAGAAGAGGGCATCCGCCTGCTCCAGCACGCGGTCGACATAGGCTACGACCATTTCGACACTGCCCGCCTCTATGGCTTGGGACACAATGAAACGCAGGTCGGTAACGCGCTGAAGGGCCGTCGCGACAAGGTGTTCCTCGCCTCGAAGATGGGCATTTTTGCCACCGGCGAGAAGCGCGGCGTTGATTGCCATCCCGATACGATCCGCAGCGAACTCGAGATCTCGCTCAGGCTGCTGCAGACCGATCACATCGATCTCTACTACATGCACCGGCGCGACAGGAACGTGCCGATCGAGGAATCGGTCGGGGCGATGGCCGACCTTGTCAAGGAGGGAAAGATCGGTGGCATCGGTTTGTCCGAGATGTCGGCCGAGACCCTCCGCCGTGCTGCTTCGGTCCACCCCATCGCCGCGATGCAGACCGAATATTCGCCATGGACGCGCCAGGCGGAAATCGCCGTGCTCAAGGCGTGCAAGGATCTCGGTACCGCTTTCGTCGCCTTCTCGCCCGTGGCACGCGGCGTGCTCGCCAATGGCCTGCGCGATCCGCAAGCGCTGCCCGATGGCGATATTCGCAAGGCCATGCCGCGTTTCATTGGCGAGAACTGGGACAAGAATCTTGCGCTGGTGGATTCGTTCAACACAATTGCGGCGAGGGAAGGGGTCACTCCTGCGCAGTTGTCGCTCGCCTGGGTCCTCTCACGTGGCGAACATGTCGTTGCCATTCCAGGCACCGGCAAGATTGCACATCTCGAAGAGAACATTGCGCGGTGGGACTGGGAAATCCCCGCTGTCGTCGCTGCCGAGGTCGACGCGCTGATCAACCAGCAGACGGTCTCCGGCCATCGCTATGCCGGCGCGATTTTGCCGACAATCGATACAGAAGATTTCGATTAAGCCAACTTCGCCGCACGCTCCGCCAGCCGCTCAACCGCAGCGGCATGGATCGCCGGGGCGGTTACCAGCAGCCCGAACGCGCGCGGATCGCGCTTGTTGTAGTCGAGCGGCTTTCCGAACGCATCGGATACCACCGCTCCCGCCTCGCGGGCGATCAGCGTGGCGGCGGCGATGTCCCATTCGAAGCCCCAGCGCAGCGTCGCCAGAAGATCCGCCTCGTTGGCACCGACCATGGCGATGCGCAGTGCGATAGAGTTGGGCTTGTCGACGGTCACGAGATCGGCGTCGGCCTTGGGCAGGCTGTCGGCGGGCACGCGCGATCCCGCCAGCACGGTGCGCGTGCTGGCTTGAAGCTTGCTGCCATTCCGCTCTGCACCTTGGCCCGCGACTGCTGACCAGTATTCGCCCCGGGCAGGCGCGCTCAGCGCCCCGATCAGCGGCCGCCCCTCGCTCACCAGCGCTACCGAAACCGACCAGCCCGGTCGCCCGCGCACAAAGTCGCGCGTGCCGTCCACGGGATCGACGAGCCAGCACAGACCGCGCTCCAATCGTTCGGGATGATCCACCGTTTCCTCGGAGAGCCAGCCGGCCGAAGGCAGCAGCGCGCCCAGTTCACGCTTCAGGAAGGCATCGACCGCAAGGTCTGCATCGCAAACCGGGCTGCCCGGCGTCTTTTCCCACACCTGGGGGGCGTGGCCATGGCCCGGCCACAGGCCCAGCGCCATTTCACCGGCGGCGCGAACGATCTGGTGGAGGCGGTCATAGTCGATCATTCTGCGCCTCCGTGCACAGCGGGGAACCTAACAATGTGCAATTGCGAGACGTTATCAAAAATAGCTTCGAGTCTCGCATTTACGCTCCTTTTCAAGCTCCCCGCTCTGTGCTTAAGGCATTCCGAGTCAAGCGCCAATGGCGGCGTATACCTTTGCGCCAGTGCGGCGCGCCTGTTCGAAACGGGGATAACGCATGAACGTCCATGAGTACCAGGCGAAGGAACTGCTTGCGAAGTTTGGTGTCGGCATTCCGGCTGGGATTGCGGCGCTGACGGTTGAGGAAGCGGTTGCTGCGGCCAAGCAGCTTCCGGGTCCGCTCTATGTGGTCAAGGCGCAGATCCATGCCGGCGGTCGCGGCAAGGGCAAGTTCAAGGAACTGCCTGCCGATGCCAAGGGCGGCGTGCGCCTGGCCAAGAGCATCGAGGAAGT